>DATAIA010000385.1:0-21533 GCA_036262895.1 Xanthobacteraceae bacterium | reverse complement strand
CGCGGTCTTCCAATCGCCGCGATAGACGAGGTCGTTCCAATCGGGAATCTGATTGTTGACCGGGCATCCGTTGTGACAATACGGAATGCCGCAATTCATGCAGCGCGCCGCCTGATTGCGCGTTGCCTCTTCCGACAGCGGAATCACGAATTCGCGGAAATGCCGGATCCGGTCGGATGCAGGCGCATAGCGCCGTTCCTGGCGATCGATTTCAAGAAAACCGGTGACCTTACCCATCGTGCTCAAGCCCCTGCCGCGGCGAGGGGAGCCTCACCGGTTTCGACTGCGCGCAACTCGGCAAGTGCGCGCCGGTACTCGACGGGCATCACCTTGCGGAACTTCGGCAGATATTCATTCCATTTGGCGAGAATCTCGGCCGCGCGTTTCGATTTGGTGTAACGCGCGTGATTGGTGATGAGCTGATGCAGCCGCTCGGCATCAAACCGGCTCATATCGCCCATCACATCGACCCGGCCATGCATGTCGAGATCGCCGCTCTGGTGATAGTGCCGCGCGATCATCTCTTCTTCTTCCATGACCGGCTCAAGCTCGACCATCGACATATTGCAGCGCGAGGCAAACGTTCCGTCTTCATCGAGCACGTAGGCGATGCCGCCGGACATGCCGGCAGCAAAGTTGCGCCCCGTCTGTCCAAGCACGACAACGACGCCGCCCGTCATGTATTCGCAGCAATGGTCGCCCGCGCCTTCGACAATTGCGATGGCCCCAGAGTTGCGGACAGCAAAGCGTTCACCGGCAATGCCGCGGAAATAGCATTCGCCGTCGACCGCGCCATAGAGCACCGTATTGCCGGCGATGATCGATTCCTCAGGGATAATGCCGGTGGCTTCCGCCGGCGGATAAACCACGATCCGCCCGCCGGACAATCCCTTGCCGACATAGTCGTTGGCCTCACCTTCAAGCTCGAAGCTTACGCCGTGCGTAAGCCATGCGCCGAAGCTTTGTCCTGCCGTGCCCTTGAACTTGACTGCGATGGTGTCGTCCGGGAGCCCGGCGTGACCATAGATCTTGGCGATCTCGCCGGACAGCATCGCGCCCGCGGTGCGATCGGTGTTCTGGATCGTGGTTTCAATCTTCACCGGCGCTCCGCGATCGATTGCAGCGCGAGCCTCCTTGATCAGTTTGCGATCGAGGATGTCATGGATTTTGTGATCCTGCGCCTCGCACTTGTAGATCGCGACGCTCTTCGGAACGTCGGGCTTGGTGAAGAGACGCGAGAAATCAAGCCCGCGCGCTTTCCAGTGATTGATCAGCTTCTGCTTGTCGAGCATCTGCATCTGCCCGACCATTTCGTCGAAGGTGCGATAGCCCATCGCTGCCATCATCTCGCGCACCTCTTCGGCGACGAAGAAGAAGTAGTTGATGACGTGTTCGGGCTGGCCGCGGAAGCGCTTGCGCAGTACAGGATCCTGCGTCGCAACCCCGACCGGGCAGGTGTTGAGATGGCACTTGCGCATCATGATGCAGCCCGCCGCAATCAACGGCGCGGTGGCAAAGCCGAATTCGTCGGCGCCGAGCAGCGCGCCGATGATCACATCGCGTCCGGTGCGAATGCCGCCGTCGACCTGAACGGAGATGCGGCTGCGCAACCGATTGGCCACGAGCGTCTGATGGGTTTCGGCGAGACCGACTTCCCACGGGCTGCCCGCATGTTTGATCGAGGTCAGCGGCGAGGCGCCGGTGCCGCCTTCAAAGCCGGAAATCGTCACGTGATCGGCGCGCGCCTTGGAAACGCCGGCGGCCACCGTGCCGACGCCGACTTCGGAGACGAGCTTTACCGAAACGTCGCCGTCCGGATTGACGTTTTTGAGATCGAAGATCAGCTGCGCGAGATCCTCGATCGAATAAATATCGTGGTGCGGTGGCGGTGAGATCAGTCCGACGCCGGGCGTCGAGTGCCGCACCTTGGCAATCACCGCATCGACCTTGTGGCCGGGCAATTGTCCGCCTTCGCCGGGCTTGGCGCCCTGCGCCATCTTGATCTGCATCATGTCCGAGTTGACGAGATACTCGGTGGTGACGCCGAAGCGGCCAGACGCCACTTGTTTGATCGCCGAGCGCATCGAATCGCCGTTCGGCAGCGGCTTGAAGCGATCGGATTCTTCGCCACCTTCGCCGGTATTCGACTTGCCGCCGATCCGGTTCATGGCAATGGCGAGCGTGGTGTGCGCCTCGCGGCTGATCGAGCCGAACGACATCGCGCCGGTCGAGAAGCGCTTGACGATGTCCTTGGCCGGCTCGACCTCTTCGATTGCGACCGGCTTGCGGCCGTCGTCCTCGGCGGTCTTGATCGTGAACAGGCCGCGGATCGTCAGGATCTTTTCTGATTGTTCGTTGACGATCTCGGCAAAGCCGCGATAGCGCTCGTACGAATTGCCGCGCACGGCATGCTGCAGGGCCGCAACAGTCTCCGGCGTCCAGGCATGGGCTTCGCCGCGCATGCGGAACGCATATTCGCCGCCGACTTCGAGCGAGTTGCGCAGCACCGGCACGTCACCAAAGGCTTCGCGGTGACGCTGCGCGGTTTCTTCGGCAATCTCGTTGAGGCCAACGCCTTCGATGCGGCTGGCGGTCCCGAAGAAGAACTGCTCGACGAAATCGCCCTTCAAGCCGATGGCGTCGAAAATCTGCGCGCCGCAATAGGACTGATAGGTCGAGATGCCCATCTTGGACATCACCTTGAGCACGCCCTTGTCGATCGACTTGATGTAGCGCTTGATGATTTCCTTCTCGTCGATCTTTTCCGGCAGCTCATCGCGCATCGCGATCAGCGTCTCGAACGCGAGATAGGGATTGATCGCTTCCGCGCCGTAGCCGGCGAGACAACAGAAATGATGCACCTCGCGGGCTTCACCGGTCTCGACGACCAGGCCGACCGCGGTGCGCAGACCCTTGCGGATCAAATGATGATGCACGGCGGCGGTTGCGAGCAGCGCCGGGATCGGAATGCGGTCCGCGCCGGTCTGCCGGTCTGACAGAATGATGATGTTATAACCGCCGCGCACGGCGGCTTCCGCGCGCTCGCACAGGCGCTCAAGCGCGTCCTTCATTCCGGCAGCATTCTGTTCGGCCGGATAGGTGATATCGAGCGTCTTGGTGTCGAACTGTTCCTCGACGTGGCCGATGCAGCGGATCTTTTCGAGATCTTCGTTGGTGAGGATCGGCTGGCGCACTTCCAGGCGCTTCTTGTGCGACAGGCCCTTGAGATCGAACAGATTCGGGCGCGGTCCGATGAAGGACACCAGCGACATCACCAGTTCCTCGCGGATCGGATCGATCGGCGGGTTCGTCACCTGAGCGAAGTTCTGTTTGAAATAGGTGTAGAGCAGCTTCGGCTTGTCGGAGAGCGCGGAGATCGGCGTGTCGTTGCCCATCGAGCCGACCGCTTCCTGGCCGGTGGTCGCCATCGGCTCAAGCAGGATCTGCAGATCTTCCTGCGAATAGCCGAAGGCCTGCTGACGGTCGAGCAACGAAACGTTGGTGCGAGATTCACGCGCCGAGACCGGCGGCAGATCTTCCAGCACGATCTGGGTGCGCTTGAGCCACTTGCGATAGGGATGCTTGCGCGCGAGCGAGGCTTTGATCTCCTCGTCGGAGATGATGCGTCCCTGTTCGAGATCGACCAGCAGCATCTTGCCGGGTTGCAGCCGCCACTTCTTGACGATCTTTTCTTCCGGCACCGGTAGCACGCCGGCTTCCGACGCCATGATCACGAGATCGTCCGAGGTGACGAACCAGCGTGCGGGACGCAATCCGTTGCGATCAAGCGTCGCGCCGATCTGCCGGCCGTCGGTGAAGGCAATCGCTGCGGGGCCGTCCCACGGCTCCATCAGCGCGGCGTGATATTCGTAGAACGAGCGGCGCTCTTCATCCATCAGCGGATTGCCGGCCCAGGCTTCCGGGATCAGCATCATCGCCGCGTGCGCGAGCGAGTAGCCGCCCTGCACCAGAAACTCGAGTGCGTTATCGAAGCAGGCGGTGTCCGATTGGCCCTCGTAGGAAATCGGCCAGAGCTTCGAAATGTCGTTGCCGAACAGTTCGGAGGCAACGGAGGCCTGCCGCGCCGCCATCCAGTTCACGTTGCCGCGCAGCGTGTTGATCTCGCCGTTATGCGCCACCATGCGATAGGGATGCGCCAGCGACCAGGTTGGGAACGTGTTGGTCGAGAAGCGCTGGTGCACCAGCGCGAGCGCGGATTCGAAATCGTCCTCGTGCAGATCGGGATAGTACTTCCCGAGCTGGTCGGCGAGGAACATGCCCTTGTAAACGACGGTCCGGCACGACAGCGAGACCATGTAATAGTTCGCAAGCCGCCGTTCGCGTTTGTTGTAAACGACGTTTGAGATCACCTTGCGGATGATGAACAGGCGGCGCTCGAATTCGTCGTCGTTCTTGATGTCCTTGCCGCGCCCGATGAACACCTGCATGTGCACCGGCTCGGTCGGCTTGACGGATTCGCCAAGCGAAACGTTGTCGGTCGGCACCTCACGCCATCCCAGCAACACCTGACCTTCGCGCGCGATCACATCGGCATAGATATCGATGATGACCTTCCGCCATTCCGGATCGCGCGGCATGAAGACGTAGCCAACCGCATACTTGCCGGGCTCGGGCAGGCTGATGCCGATCTCCTTGGCCTTGCGGGCGAAGAACTTGTGCGGGATCTGGACCAGGATGCCGGCGCCGTCACCGGCGCGCGGGTCGGCGCCGACCGCGCCGCGATGCTCGAGATTGAGCAGAATGGCGAGCGCATCTTTCACAATCTGATGCGACTTGTGGCCTTTGATGTTGGCGATGAAGCCGACGCCGCAGGAATCCTTTTCAAGCGCTGGATCGTAAAGGCCGTGGGCGTGGGCGGACGGCATGAGGTGTTCCATGGTCTGATCGTCGGCGCGTTTGACGGCGCGCTGCATGGTTGAGGCGCTTCCGCCAACCTTCAGTCCGTCGTCTGCTCTCCCGGCCATCGTCGGTCCCCATGTCATCGCCGCCAGATTGATCGGCGCACCCCCCTCGCACGCGGTGCCCTTCGGCACCTCGCAGCGAGATCGAAACATTCACGAGAAGTTGCGGTTTCGCAGGGTGTTGCTCGCGGGCCGTAGGCCGCTCAGAGCGCACCGCAAAGTACCGCTCCGCGCATATGCCGGGTTGAAGGTCCCGGTCTGGGCTAAGGCGCGGACCGCCCGATTGGGACAGTAATACTGTCCTAAGCTGCCAACATGGCAAATTCCACCCGGCAATACAAGCGGCTGGTGGGCTCGCAAGATCCGATGTTGTTTCGGATATTGCTAAAGTAGCCATCAATCCGAAATAACTGGAACACGGATGGGGTCTTGAACGCAATGGCATTAGGCGTGCGGCTTTCCGCCGGCACCGCCCTTGCGAGAAATACCAACCAACTCGGTTGAGGAAATCCACTGGGAAAATGTGCCGGCGCCCTCTATGGGCTATGCGGTTTGGTTTGAATTCAGGCTGGGGAAAGCGACGCATGAATTTCGCAAGCGACAACACGGCGGGAATTGCGCCGGCGATACTAGAGGCGATTGCGCGGGCCAATGGCGGCTTTGCGCTGGGCTATGGCAACGATCCGCTGACCAGGCGCGTCGAAGAGACGATCGCCAGGATCTTTGAGCACGAGGTTGCCGTGTTCCTGGTCCCGACCGGCACCGCGGCCAATGCGCTTGCACTGTCGCACCTGTCGCCCCCGTGGGGCGCGGTGCTGTGCCATGAGGAATCCCATATTGCGACGGATGAGTGCGGGGCGCCGGAATTCTTCGGCGGCGGCTTGAAGCTCGTCGGCATTCCTGGCGTTGCCGGCAAGGTGACGCCGGAAGCGCTCGAAGCGGCATTGACGCGCGGACCCTGGGGCGGCCCGCATCACGTCAGCGCGTCGGTGTTGTCGCTGACGCAGGCGACGGAAGCCGGCACCATTTATCGTCCGCAGGAACTTAAGCGCCTCGCGGCCATCGCGCATGAGCATAAGCTGCTGGTGCATGTCGATGGTGCGCGTTTCGGCAATGCGCTGGTGCGCACCAATGCGACGCCCGCGGAACTGACATGGAAAGCCGGCGTCGATGTACTCTCGCTCGGCGCCACCAAGGGTGGCGCGCTGGCAGCCGAAGCGGTGGTGTTCTTCGATCCGAGCCGGACCGCCGGCATGGCGGAGCGGCGCAAACGCGGCGCGCAGCTGTTCTCAAAGCACCGCTTTCTTGCGGCGCAATTTGACGGCTATCTCTCGGACGATCTTTGGCTGCGGCTTGCGCGTCACGCCAACGCCATGGCTGACCGGCTTGCTGAAGGGCTGACGAAAGCCGGCATGAAGCCGGTGTGGCCGGTCGAAGCTAACGAAGTGTTTGTTGTGATTTCGAAAGATGCCGATCAACGTTTGAAAAAAGCTGGCGCGAACTATTATGCTTGGCAAAGCCGTAGTTTGCCGCAAGGTTTTTCCGCCGGAGACGGCGTGCTGGTGCGGCTTGTGACCTCGTTCGCCACGACCGAAGCCGAGGTCGATCGGTTCGCTGAATTGGCTGGTTCTTAACTGTAACTCCCGGAATGAAGCGTCAACTCCGACCGTCATCCAGAGGTGGCCGTGCGTAGCACGGCCCTCGAAGGATGCGGTCGGTCCATAATTGTAAACAGCCGTCATCTTTCGAGGCTCGGGCTTGCGCCCTCGCACCTCAAGATGACGGCTCAACGAAAAAGCGCTCCGGATAAAAATTCCGGAGCGCTTGGTCAGTTTATTTGTTTGTTGATTTCATCTCGGCGTCAGGCCGCTTTATTGGCCTTCGCATCGATTACTTTCGCCGACGCGTCCGATAGTTTGGCGCCGCTCCCGATCGGGATCTGACGCGCCTTGTGGGTTTCGGGGATTTCGCGGACGAGATCGACGTGAAGCAATCCGTTCTCAAGCGCAGCACCCTTGACCTCGACGTAGTCGGCAAGCTGGAACCGGCGTTCAAATGCGCGGCCGGCAATGCCCTGATAGAGCAACTCACCGGATGTGTCGGTCTCCTTCGCCTGCTTTTCGCCGCGAACGGTCAAAGTGTTTTGTTTGGATTCGATTGAAAGTTCGGACTCGCCAAAACCGGCCACCGCTATCGTGATGCGATAATCGTTTTCACCGGTGCGCTCGATGTTATAGGGCGGATAGCCTGGAACGGCTTCGAGCCCATTCGCCTGGTCGAGCAGAGAAAACAACCGATCGAAGCCGACGGTTGACCGATAAAGGGGAGCAAAGTCGAACGTACGCATAGCATGACCTCCTTGAGTTGAGCGACATGCGGTGATCCACCAAAGGTCGGACCCCACTATTTTGCGCAGCCGGATGGCCTGCGCACTTTTCATTTAGGGAGCGGTTTTTATCTCGCAAGGGGCGTTCTATGGGGCAGGCCTAAAATTGCGGCCCGTCCAGACCTCGTTAACCAGCTGATGACATTGACTGCTATAAGGCTGATCCTCTTCCGGGGCCGATTCCATGGATCTGATTTCCATTCCCGCCAATCCCGTGCCCGAAGGCGCGATTACGGGAACGCTCAAAACGCCGGATGGGGTGGCGCTGCGTTTTGCGCGGTGGCGACCGCCGCCCGGTCGCAAAGGCACGATCTGCCTGTTTCACGGCCGTACCGAATTCATCGAAAAATATTTCGAGGTGGTGCGCGATGCGCAGGCGCGGGGATTTGCCGTCGCGACGATTGATTGGCGCGGGCAAGGCCTATCCGATCGCGCGCTCGATGATCCGCGCAAAGGGCACGTGCGGGATTTTTCCGAATACGACACCGATCTCGAAACCTTCATGAAAGAGATCGTCATGCCGGATTGTCCGCCGCCCTATTACGGGCTTGCCCACTCGATGGGCGCGACGGTGTTGATCCGCGCCGGACATCACGGCAAGCGCTGGTTCGATCGGGTGGTGCTCTCCGCGCCGATGATCGATCTCGATGGACGTCCCGGCTCGAACGCGGCGCGGCGCACCGCCAAGATGTTGCGCATGCTGGGGTTCGGCACGTCCTATATTCCAGGTGGCGGCGCGACCGCGGTCACGTCGCAGCCGTTTCTCGGCAATCCAGTCACCTCCGATCCGGTGCGTTATGAGCGTGCGGCGGCCATTGTGGAAGCCGAGCCGAAGCTTGGGCTTGGTGCGCCGACCATTGGTTGGCTTGCGGCGGCGTTTCGTACCATGGATGAACTGGCCACGCCGACCTATGCGTGGCGCATTCGCCTTCCGATGCTGATGGTCGCGGCCGGTCAGGACGAGATCGTTTCTGTGCCGGCGATCGGCGACTTTGCCACGCGAACCCGCAGCAGTTCGCATGTCGTCATTCCGGGGTGCCGCCACGAGCCGATGATGGAACAGGACCGCTATCGCTCGCAGTTCTGGGCGGCGTTCGATGCATATGTGCCGGGCACGCCGTTGTTTGGTTGATCGCTCAGCTGTTGGCGTTCTTGGCCAGCATATCCAGCGTGACGTCGTGGATGCGACGATCGCATGAGGCCACGACGCGTCCGCCCGCGTTCGGCGAGCCGCCCTCCCAATTGGTGACGATGCCGCCCGCACCGGTGATGATGGGAATGTGGGCCAGTATGTCATACGGCTTGAGCTCGGTCTCGATGACGAGATCGACGTGTCCGGCCGCCAGCATCGCGTAGGAATAGCAATCCCCGCCGTAGCGGGAGAGGCGCACCCTTTCTTCGACTTTTCTAAAGGTTGCGCGATCGCTCTCATTCATCAACAGCGGGCTGGTGGTGAAGAGGACAGCCTCGTTCAGCGCCGCGCAGGAGCGCACGCGCAAATCGCGATCGCCCGCGGGTCCGCGATAACGAGCCGCACCGCCGTCACCGGTAAAACGCTCACGCGTGAAGGGCTGATGCATCATGCCAAATACCGGCGCGCCATGGCGGGTGAGCGCAATCAGCGTGCCCCAGGCCGGCATGCCGGAGATGAAGGACTTGGTGCCGTCGATCGGATCGAGCACCCAGACATATTCCGCATCCGTTCGCTCGCTGCCGTATTCCTCGCCGATGATGCCGTGGGCTGGAAAAGCGTCCCGGATCAATTTGCGCATGGCCGCCTCAGCCGCCCGGTCGGCCGCCGTGACCGGATCGAACCGTCCGCCCGAGTTTTTGTCCTCGATGCTGAGCGTGGTGCGGAAGAACGGCAGGATGGCATCGCCCGAAACGGCGGCGAGCTTGTCGATGAACGCTTCGAAATCAATCGCCGTCATATCGTTCTTCCTTGCCGCTTCTGCCTTGAGGCCGGAGCAGAATGGCTTAGAGCACGGCGTTCGAGCTGCCAACCGCGGGCATCGTTTCAGTGAGCGTGCAGGGCTTCCGGAGGCGGACGCGGCACGGAAGATTGCTAAATGGCCCCAAGCCGGCTCGGCCGGACACGTCCTTGTGAAAATACGTCAGTACCACTTGCCTTTTGTGCGGCGCGGAGGCATATTGTTGCAGCGCGGCAACGCGATTTGCGTCGTGTTCCCGCCGCCCTCCTTGGGCGTTTCCTCCCTAGACTTGGGCCGCTTGCAACCGCGAGCGGCCTTTTTTCTTGTTATTTCAGCTATTTTTTTCGAATTATCCAAAATTCAGATGATTGATCTGCGGATGGGCTGAAGCCCACAAAATCCAGAACACCGGCCGAAAAATTGACTTTTCAATGCATGCACAGCGCGCGTTGCTGCTATGCAGCAATCGAACCGGTATGAGAAGTCCTACTCGGCGGCGGCCCGATAGGGCCGTAATTCCTCCAGCGGCAGCTCCGCCAGTCGGTCCGCGATGGTGATGAGATCAGCGCTCAAGCGCGCGAAGTTCGAGCCCCGGGCATAGTGGCGCTCGTCCATGTAAAGCGCGCGGTTGACCTCAAGCTGAACCGAGTGGAGGCCGGCGGTCGGATTGCCGTAATGCTCGGTAATGAAGCCTCCGGCATACGGCTTGTTGCGGCTGACCTGGTAGCCGAGATCGCGCAGCGTGAACTCGATGGTCTCGGACACCAAGCCGACGCAACTTGTGCCGTAACGATCGCCGATCACCACGTCGGCCCGCTGACGCTCTTCCTTCGCGCCTGCGGTTGACGGCATCGAATGGCAATCGATCAGAATGGCGACGCCGAAATCGCGATGGGCGCGCGTAAGCAGGCGCCGCAGTGCCCGATGATAGGGTTTGTAAAGCGTCTCGATCCGACGCAAGGCGTCGTCGACCGGAATGCGCTGACCGTAGATTTCTTGGGAATCGCCGACCACACGGGCCACGGTTCCAAGGCCCCCGGCAACCCGCATTGAGCGCGTATTGGCAAAAGAGGGCAGGCGTCCCTCGAACATGCGGGGGTCAAGCTCGTAGGGCTCGCGATTAACGTCGACATAGCAACGTGGGAAATGCGCCCGCATCAGCGGATGGCCGCGCCCGACCACGCCAGACACCAGCTCATCGACGAAGGAATCCTCGGAACGGCGCAATGTCGCAAGATCAATCCGCGCAGCCGATAAAAACGTGTCCGGATAGACCCGCCCGCTATGCGGTGAGTTGAAGACGATCGGTCCGCGCCAAGCGCTCGGCTCAAGAATTTCGAACGGCGGATCGAACTCGGCGAAATGCTCGGTCATCGCTGCATCAAGCCTTGCTGGGCTGCTCCCGCCGGAGGGGTTTCGGCTAGTGCCCTGTTTTCGAAGTTCGTGATACGTTGCGGCATCCTCTTGCACGAACTTCGAAAACAAAAGGGCACTAGCAAATCTATGATTCTAGTGCCGCTTTCGATTTGAAGTTCCTAAACGAGTTTGCCGCAACTAGGGTAGGAACTTCAAATGGGCGGCACTAGTATTCTCCATGGAGCCGCTCCATCTGCCAAGCTCGGATCGGCCTCACGGGGGAAGATTCTTAATCGATAGACTTGGGGGTGCCTGGGCGGGGCTTCCTTGGGCTCCCAAGCGGCTCGTATCCCAACGTGACCGTTCAACGTGATCGTTCATGGAGATTAGTCAAAAACCGGACATCGATTTTCATGCTCTGCCATGCCGCAATCGGCCGCGTTAGCCAAAAAACGAGACATGGTTCACCGCATATTTACCGGAAAGAGTGCTTATGAGATGACTGCATGTCGACAGCTGATGTCGGCATCGGGGACGCCTGCTGCCACCCACCGTTGGATCCAATCACGTCAAGGTCGAGTTCTTGTAAAATGGACCAGTCGATACCCAAGATACTGTTGGCGGAAGACGACAACGATATGCGCCGTTTTCTGGTCAAGGCATTGCAAAATGCGGGCTACTCGGTGATCGACTTCGACAACGGACTTTCCGCCTATCGCCGCTTGCGCGAGGAGCCGTTCGAACTGCTCCTGACCGATATTGTCATGCCGGAAATGGACGGTATCGAGCTCGCGCGCCGTGCCGCCGAGCTCGATCCCGATATCAAGATCATGTTCATCACCGGCTTTGCAGCCGTGGCGCTCAATCCCGATTCGCAGGCCCCGAAAGACGCCAAGGTTCTTTCCAAGCCGTTCCACCTGCGCGACCTCGTCAATGAGGTCCAGAAAATGCTGGCGGCGTAAACCTGGGTTAATCCTCTACACCGGCTATAGAGGCTTCCGCTTGCCTGCCTCTTTGCAAGCCGATATAGGGACGTTTCCCTTGCGGTCGGTTTGGGCGCGTAGCTCAGCGGGAGAGCACTACGTTGACATCGTAGGGGTCACAGGTTCAATCCCTGTCGCGCCCACCATCCACTTCTTCTCCGAAAATTCCTGTCTTCATCAAATCTGCGTCGCGCTGCCGGTTTGACTCCCCTTCCGCGCTTCCATACGGTCCGCAGCGACGGTTCCCCACAGGGGATCAAAAGGGAATGCAGTGCGGATGAGCAATCATCCAATGCTGCAGCTGCCCCGCAACTGTTAGCGGCGAGTTTTTCGTCATCATGCCACTGGGAACTCGGGTCCCGGGAAGGCGACGGAAGATGTTGACCCGCGAGCCAGGAGACCTGCCGTCAGTCGTGGTCACACGCGAGCTCGTCAGTCGGGGTGTACTGATGGTGGACAAACCAACGATCCGTTTTGGATCGATGGGGAGGCTTCGTTCGCGGTGACGTGCCACTTGGCGTTACCGCCCGAGGTCTTTCAATGTTGGTCTTCACTCCACGTTGCGTTCGCTTTTGTTTTTCCTCCGTCTTCTTTTCACTTTTTGCCTGGTCAATGTGTGGTCCTGCCCTTGCGCAGACCCCTGTTGAATTGCCGCGCATTGTGATCACTGCGACCACGCTCGCGACCCCTGCCGATCAAATTCCGAATTCCGTGACGGTGATTACCGCCGAAGACATTCAACGCGAGCAACGACGCACCGTGCCGGACGCTTTGAGCGCCGTGCCCGGGCTCAACGTCGTGCAAACGGGAGGGCCGGGCGGTCAAACTTCGGTCTTCATGCGCGGTACCAACTCCAACCATGTCAAAGTGCTGGTTGATGGAATTGACGTCTCCGATCCCAGCAATCCCAATCAATCATTTGATTTCGGACAAATGCTGACCGGCGATATCGAGCGCATCGAAGTGTTGCGCGGGCCGCAAAGCGGGCTCTACGGCTCGGACGCCATCGGCGGCGTGATCTCGATCACCACGAAAAGAGGCGAGGGGCCGCCCAAGATCAGCACGACCGTCGAAGGCGGATCATTCGGCACGTTCAATCAGACCGCGGCGTTGAGCGGCTCTACCGCAAACTTCAATTACGCTTTCAATGTCCTGCATTATCGCGCGACCGACGTTCCTGTGACCCCGACAGAACTGCTGCCTCCTGGCCAGCATCGCAATAACAATCTCTACGACAACTGGACCTATTCGACGAAGCTTGGAGCGGAACTCAGTGATGTCTTTGGGGTGAGTTTCGTTGGCCGCTACACCGACTCGAAACTGCGCTTTACGGGTGACGATTTCTCGGTGTTTCCGAGCGTTCCCGCGGCATTGCAATCGACCCAGGTCGATCATCAGTTTTTCAGCCGGACCGAGGCGGCCTGGTCGCTGCTCGATGGCCGCTTCAAGAACTATTTCGGCGTGGCCTATTCCGACAGTTGGAGCTGGAACCAGAGCCCGAGCTTCGATCCAAGTACAAATAACGGTCAGCGGACGAAGTTTGACTGGCGCGGTGTTGCTGCTGTCGCGCCGGGACAAAATCTTGTCTTTGGTCTTGAAGATGAGCTGTTCAGTCTACAGACAATCGGTACCAACGCGAGCAATGCGAATAGGGGAGCCTACGCCGAGTGGCAATCGGACATCGCCAACCGCTTTTTCCTGGTGTCCAACATTCGTCACGACGACAATGATGCGTTCGGCGGCCACGATACTTGGCGGGTCGCACCGGCGGTATTGGTTCCGGGCGCTGATTTGAAGCTCAAGGCGAGCTATGGCACAGGATTCAAGGCGCCGACATTGAGTCAGCTATTCGTTAGTTTTCCCGAATTTCATTTCTTTGCAAATCCCAACCTGAAACCGGAAGAAAGCAAGGGATATGATTTCGGATTCGAAAAATGGTTTTTGGGAGATCGATTTCGCTTCGGGGCGACCTACTTTCACAACAACATTACAAACCTGATCACCACCAACGACACCTTTACTTCTTATACGAACGTTGGTCAGGCAACGACCTATGGCGTCGAAGCGTTCGCGCGTTACATGGTGATGCCTGGCCTCGTGCTGCAGGCCGACTATACGCACACGATAGCAAAGAATGATATTACTGGGCAGGAACTGCTGCGCCGGCCGATAAACAAGGCGAGCTTGACGACGACGTGGCAGGCAACGTCTCAACTCGCGCTGTCATCGACCGTGCTTTATGTCGATTCCTGGAAGGATGTGAATCGTTCAGGGACCATCACCGGACTCACTGCGCCGTCCTACACCGTCGTCAATGTCGCGGCGAACTATGTCGCGACCGATCATGTCACGGTGTTCGGCCGGATCGATAACCTGTTCAACCGCCACTATGAGAATCCAATCGGGTTTGATGCTCTTGGCCTTGGTGTGTTTGGCGGCGTGCGCGTGACAAACTGAACATGATGAAAGCGAGCGGCGGGTGAGCATGGTTCTGTCTAAAACCAGGCGGTTCGCCGCTCTTCTCCTTATTGCGTTGGCAATATTTGCGCCGTGGGCGGCAAAGGCTGACGGCAATAAGCCGCGTCGCATCGTTTCGCTCAACCTCTGTGCTGACGAATTGGTGCTGCGGCTTGCCGATCGTGAACGCATTGCCGCGGTGACCTGGCTTTCGCGTGATCCGAACAATACGAACGTTGTCGATCTGGCTGCTGATGTGCCAATCAATCATGGGCTTGCGGAAGAGATTGTTCCGCTTGATCCCGATCTCGTCATTGCGGGTACTCACACCACGCGTACCGCGGTGGCTCTGCTCAAGCGCGCGGGATTTCCTCTGATTGAGCTTGGCGTACCGCGAACGCTCGATGAAGTACGCGTTCAAATTCGGACTGTTGCAAACGCTGTTGGTGAACCGGAACGTGGTGAGCGTCTGATTGCCGATATGGACATTAGGCTCGCGGCACTCCCGCGCGTTGCGCCGGGCAAACGGCTGCGCGCGCTTGTCCTCAATCCAAATGGGTTCACGGCGGGAGCGGACTCGCTCGTCGATAAAATCATCACTGCCGCAGGACTGGAAAATCTGGCTCCCCGACTTGGTGTGGGCAATTACGGTCACGTTCCGCTCGAAACCGTGGTCACAAGCCGTCCCGATGTTCTGATTTTGAACGACCGCCGTGACGGGCCGCCATCGCTTGCGACCGTGTTGTTGCAGCATCCGGCGCTCGCGGGATTGGCGGATCACGCAGTGCTTGCTGTGCTGCCTGCACGGTTGTGGAATTGCGGAGGGCCGGGGGTAATCGAGGCGATCGAGCGTCTCTCGCGCATCGCCAGCCGATCAACAAGCGCAAGGGCTGGTGAATGATGAGCGAGATTTCCGCCACCCGAACGGCTGCGCGTGCGCCGGCGCTCTCCTACGGCGCACTGGTCATCCTGCTTGCTGCTGTTGTTGTCGTGCTGTTGGCCGCGTCGCTTTCCATCGGTTATGCACCGCTCGATCTTCAGAAAGCGATAACAGATGCCATTGCCGGCAAATCGACGCTTGAAGCTATTGTCTTGATGGAATTGCGGTTGCCGCGAGCCGCGCTGGGCGGGCTTGTTGGCTTCAGCCTTGGCATGTCCGGTGCGGCCATGCAGGGCTTGATGCGCAACCCGCTGGCGGAGCCCGGCATCATCGGCGTCTCTGGCGCAGCAGCCTTTGGCGCGGTGACGTCGTTCTATTTCGGACTTGCGGGCGCGGCATCGCTGGCGCTTCCGTTTGGCGGCATCGCCGGTGCATTTCTTGCGACATTGTTGCTGTTTGCGCTTGCCGGGCGCGGTGTCGGAACAATGACGTTGATCTTGGCCGGTGTTGCGATCAACAGCTTCACTGGTGCGCTCACATCGCTTGCGCTCAATCTCTCTCCCAATCCCTATGCAGTAAGCGAGATCGTGTTTTGGCTGATGGGGTCGTTTGCTGATCGCAGCCTGCCCTATGTGTGGCTGGTGTTGCCGCTGATGCTGACCGGGTGGGGTTTGCTGCTCGCTTCCGGGCCGGCGCTTGACGGGTTGACGCTTGGCGAAGATACCGCAAAGAGCCTCGGCTTTGATCTCAAACGCTTGCGGTTCCAGCTTGTCGGCGGTGCGGCGCTTGCGGTCGGTAGTTCCGTTGCGGTGACCGGTGCCATCGGGTTTGTCGGGCTTGTGGTTCCGCATTTGCTGCGCCCGCTGGTCGGCCATCGGCCGGGACGCTTGCTGCTTGTCAGCGGATTTGGCGGTGCGATCCTGACGCTTGCTGCGGATATTTCGGTGCGGCTGCTGCCGATCCGACCGGAACTCAAGCTTGGGGTTGTGACTGCCATTATCGGCGCGCCGTTTTTGTTCCGGCTGATCTATCGCCTGCGCGGAGCCGAATAATGCAACTCGCGGCGAAAGACATCGGCATTCGGTTTGGTGAGATGACGTTGTTACAGGGCGTCGATTTTTCCGTGAATGGCGGTGAGATCGTCGGCTTGATCGGGCCTAACGGATCGGGCAAGACAACGCTGCTGCGCGTTCTCGCCAATTTGCGCATTCCGGACCACGGCGAGGTGCGCTACGGCGGGAAAATGGCGCGGGAGATCGGCACCAAGTCGCTCGCCCAACAGATCGCTTATCTTGCGCAAGCAAGCAACGTGCATTGGTCGATGCGGGTTGATACGCTGATCGCGCTCGGGCGCTTGCCGCACCGCCGGTTTTTTGCCGGCCCCAGCGCTCACGATCACGCCGCGATTGAGCGCGCGATGGCGGCAGCCGACGTGCTGGCCCTGCGTTCACGAACGATGAATGAAGTTTCGGGTGGAGAGCGCATGCGCATTCTGCTCGCCCGCGCGCTGGCGGTTGAAGCCAGTCTTCTTCTCGCGGACGAGCCGATCGCGGCGCTTGACCCATTGCATCAGCTTGAGGTGATGGAATTGTTGCGCGCCACCGCACGTCAGGGCCGTGGGGTTGTTGTTGTGCTGCACGATCTCTCGCTTGCGGCACGCTTTTGCGATCGGCTTGTTCTGCTGGCGAATGGCGGCATATTGGTCAGCGGGACGCCACGCGAGGTCATGACTGATCGGCATCTTGCCGATGCGTATGGAGTGGAAGTGGTGCGTGGTGAACGGGATGGGATGCCGTTTGTGGTTCCTTGGACGGCTGTGAGGAAGTAGGGAGATTTCGTGTGAGCTCGACTGCTGAAGATATCGCGTTGCTTTCGGCGCAGATGATGGACACCGAGGCGCAATGGAGCCTCGGCACATTCGGCGCGCTCGCCGAATTCACAAGGGATCGCGACGAGGAGGCGGAGCTTTTGTGCTCCGGTCCGGTGCTCTCCGCGGCAACGCAGCGTGGTGCGATCCGGATCACTCCGCTTCCCGACATGCGTCTGATCGCGTCCGAGACGACGACGAAGGAAAGCTGGAGCCATCGCATTGCGTTGTGCTTGCCTGTTGATTCCTGCGCAATGAACCGGCGCGCGGTTCTCACCGAGCTTGGCCCGGACAAAGAGGCGCTGCGTGCCGAAGATCGCGGAGCGATCTTGTTTGATCTCGGGTTTGATGCACCCCAAGTGGATCTTTGCATCCGCCTTTCCGATCCGCAGATCGTAGCGCAATTGCGGGATCGTTGCGGACGCCCGGTATTCGAACACGGCAATCCGGCGATGGGCATTGTGCTTGCGGAAAATCCGCACCGGGTGTTCATGAGCCGGCTCGGCCGCATTGAAGTATTTCAGCCGATCCCTCCCGCTAACGGAAAGAGCCCGGAAGGCCCGCACACCCACGTGCTGCCGAAGTTGTTGCACCATAAGCGCACGCATCCCGCAACAGAGCCCATTCCCGAGGGCTGGGTGCCGTGTGCACATCTTTATCCCGCCCACCCGGCAAAGGACGGAATGGGCCGGGCTCTGCCGTTCGATCGCGCGCGGCATGAGGCTTTTCAAGCCATGCTGCGGCAATACGGCGACTCGAAAACGGTCGATTTCAAACAGCAAGTGCTCGCGGCGATCATTGCCGGAAAAGATCCCGCCGCTATCAAGCTCACTGATAACCGCTTTGCCCGCACCAATGTGCGTGTTGCCCTTCGGCAGTTGCGGGTATCGGTCGAACCTTCGCCCGCGCTCATGGCGTGGGTCGACGCGCATGAGCGTTCAAACTTTCCCAGCCTTGAGGACGAGGACGATCCCTACGATCACGTGTGATTTGTTTGGGGCCGTTAGAACTCAAACCCGTGGCTCTTGATCCACGCGGCGAATGAGGCGCCTTCGCGCGCCTTTTGGTGGCGTGCCTTGTCTTCCGACCAGCCATAGACATCCGCGTAGCCGAATTTTTCCGGTTCGCGCTGCTTTTCGCGCGGGGTCGCGTGCCGCGCGTGCCGCCGCTGGTCGTAGGCATCGACCTCTTGCTCGAGTTTGCTGTCGTCGTATGTGTTGGTATGCACGGTGACAGAGGGCGGCAGCCGCATGCTGATATGTCCGCCGCGCTCCGGAAACCCGAGGCAAAGCCCCGCAATCGGAAACACGCCATCAGGCAATGCAAGTTCTTTGGCGACCGTTTCCATTTGATTGCGAATGGCGCTGATCGGGCAGCAGACGAGGCCGACGGATTCAGCGGCCAGAATAAACGTCTGCATCACCAAAGCGGCATCGACCGTTGCGTTGAAAAACGCTTCGAGGTCGCGATTGTTTTGCGGATGTCCGCGCATGGTGCTGATGCGTTCAAGCCGATGCGCATCGGCGCAGAACACCAGGAACTCGGGCGACTTCCCGATCCATGGCATCGAGGGGAAAAGGGCTGCAATCCGGCCGCGTTTGCCGGGATCGCGGAGCTTGATGATTGTTGCCTGCTGGTAATCGGATTTGGAGGACGCGCAAAGCGCTGTCGCAATCAAAAGATTGAGCAGCGGTTCCGGAATTTGGACATGAGAATAAGCGCGATGCGTTCTGCGCGATAGCATCGTTGTGAGGGTCGTATTGAGCGCTTCACCATCGCCATCGAGTTCGAGGTCAACATCAAAGCGATCGCGGATGATTGCCCGCAAATGAGGGTTCATGGATGACCTCGTGGCGCGTTATGCTTGAATATCGCAGCGGTCAAAACGCAAGCAATGGATTGAGGGGTGATCAGCTCTTCACCGCGCCGGCCGTCAGTCCCGAAACCATGTAGCGCTTGAAGGTGTAATAGATCGCGGCGGGCGGCAGCGAGTAGATCAGGCCCGTCGTCATCAGCAATTCCCAGGGCGAGTCGTCGGCGGAGAGGAAATTGCCGAGGGCAACCGGAAGCGTGATGCTGGTATCCTTCGAGAGCAGCAGGAATGCGTAGAGATATTCGTTCCACGCAAGCAACAGCGCGTAAGTGCCGACTGCGACGAGCGATGGCATCATCAGGGGTATATAGACGAGGCGGAATAGCTGGAGGGTCGAGGCGCCATCGACGACCGCCGCTTCGTCAAGTTCGTACGGCAATTTGTCGGACGCCTGTTTGAGCACCCAGATCGCGTAAGGCGAGGCGATCGTCACCATGGCGATGATCAGCGCCCAGTCCGTGTTCAATAGGCCATAGAGGCCCATCGTCCGATACATCGGAACGGCCAGGAACGCGGCCGGAATGAAATAGGTAAAGAGCGCGAGATTCATCACAAGCCGGCCGCCTTTGACTTTGACTCGGCTAATGGCAAAAGCGGCTCCGGTTGCAATCAGCAGGGTGAGGGCGCCGGTGGCGACCGCGATCACCAGTGAGTTCCAAAGCTGCAGCCAGAAATGGCTGAGGAAATAGTGCTGTTGCCGGAATACGACGACAAAATTATGCAGCGTCGGATGATCCGGCCAGAAATTGCCGGCGAAGGCGGATTCTTTCGGCGAAATCGCAAACAGGAACAGATGATAGATCGGCAGCATGGTCCACAGCAGCACCGGAATGCCGATCAGCAGCAGCTTGGCTTCCGTCGTGATCGTGCGGAGCGCGGGCAGTTTCATTTGGACAACCGCTTCATCATGAAGAACACCAACGGCAGCACCAGCGGCAATGCGCAGACGATGGCCGCCATCGACATATCGACTTCATCAAGCCGCAGATAGCGAATGCCGAGCGTGGCCAGCACGTGGGTGAGGTCCGCGGGGCCGCCGCCGGTCAACAGATAGACGCTGTTGAAATCGCCGAGTGTCCAGATCATCGAAAGGATCGTGCAGGTGAGATAGAGCGTCTGCATCGACGGCCAGGTGATGTAGCGGAACTTCTGCCAGTTGGTCGCGCCATCAACCGATGCGGACTCATAGAGGTCGGTGGAGATCGCCAGTCTTCCGGCCAGCAAAATGAGCGTCCAGAACGGCAGCGATTTCCAGATGTGGGTCAGGACCGCAAGAGAAAGCGCAAGGGTGGGCTCGTTAAGCCAGTTCGGCCCGTCGTCGGCGGTGAGGCTGAAAATCAGATGATTCACAATCCCCCATTCCGGATTGAACATGAACCGGATCGACAGAATGGTCGGGATCGAAGGCACCGCCCAGGGCAGAATGAAAATGACCGACAGCCAGCGGATCCAAGCGCGCTGCTGCGCGAAAAATCCGGACAGCATCAGAGCAAGAACCATTTTCAGATTGATGCCGATGATCAGGAACGCGAGCGTGTTGAGAACGGAACGCGCAAAAATCGGATCATCGAATAGCTTGACGTAGCTCACGGGATGGCGGGCGATCCATAGCCCGTATCCGACCGGGTAAAGCACGAACGCGAAAAATACGAGAAGATAAGGGGCGATGAGAATCAAGCCCCAGACCTGCTGCGCCGACATCGGCTCCTTGGCCGGTGCGGTGATAATATCCGCGCCTTTGACTGTGATTGTTGTCATCGAGACGCTCTATTTGAGCAGGCTACTTTAGCACAATGCGGAGTAGCCAGTATCGATAAGAATTCTAATGCGACCTGCGCGCTTTACCCTCCCCCCGCGAAGCGGTGGGCAGGGTGGCGAGAACATTGCGGAGCGATGTTTGAGCCGAGCGGGGGGATTTCGTCATTGAAAAAAGGTACCCCCCACCCCTGACCCCTCCCCGCGCTTCGCGGGGGAGGGGAACCCATAGTCAGCAGGCCCATCAAAAGGCGCTAGGTACCTTGCTCAGGACCACCCTGAACATCAGCCCGCGACTTGTTTGATGCGGGCGATCATTTCGTCGACCGCCTGTTCCACCGAGACTTTCTCGTTGACCACGCGGTTCATCGCTTTTGCCCAGACGTTCTCGTTGTTGAGAATGGTGAACTTGTAGTTCTTGGTGAACTCAAAGGTCACTGTTCCTGCGGCGTATTGGTCATGGACCGACTTGCGATGACGGTCGGCGAGCCAGAACGGACGCTCTTGTGCCGCTTTGGTCACCGGGAACCAGCGTCCCAATGCGCCTTCGACATAAGGCGTCAGGTTTTCTTCCTGCAGCAGGAAGCTGACGAACTCGCGCGCACGGCTTTTGTTTTTTGAATCGGCAAAAACGGCGCCGACCTTCACCGCCGTGCGATATACCATCTTTGAGCCGTCGGGCTTGCTGGGGAAGCCCGCTGTGCGGATGAGTTCCTCGTAATTTTTCTTTGCAGCCGCGCGCTGATCGGCCGAGAGCTGCTCGTTGTTAGCGTCATCGAGCCACTTTGCTGCGATCGAGATCGTGGCGTTATGGGTTAGCACGGTCGTCTTGTTATGGAAGGCGACGTTGTTGTCCGGATCCTTCCATGACGTCGATGAAGGCGGTGTGCAGCCTTTGGTATAGGTGTCGGTGTAATCCTTCAGCGCGCTGACAAGGCCCTGTTTCACCTTGGGGTCATCGACCAAAAGCTTACCGTCGTCATCAACGAGCTTGACGTTGTAGGCGTCAGCGAAAGTCAGGAACGAGTAGAACGAGTCGCTGGAATCAACCCCCATCGGTTGGCCGATACCGTAGACGCGTGAACTGGTTGCCTTACGGTAAGCGGGCTGAACCTTCTCGCAC
>DATAIA010000384.1:0-5030 GCA_036262895.1 Xanthobacteraceae bacterium | reverse complement strand
CAAGGCATCGCCACAGACCTATGGGCGCTCTGGACGCACGATCCTCCCGCGGCCCAATACAAGCCAGCCCGTCGCTGTCAGCCGTTCTCTATGATTGATCTGATGGACTTGCTTCCGACGCAAGTTGAATAAGCGCCGTCCCCGCCAGGATATAGGCAGCGGCATGCTGCACGCGTTCAAATCCGGCCCGGCCGTAGACGCGGGTCGCCGGGCTCTCATCATGTACAGTCAGTTCGACCAGCGGACATTCAAGCGCAACAGCATCTGCAGCCACGCGCGCCAACAACGCTCTGGCAATACCGCGCCCGCGGAACTGCGGATCCACATACACATCTTGAACGTAGAGCGCCGACCCGGCCCAACCCGTGTAGTAGTGCTGACTGTAGGTCAGCATTCCTGCGGCCACCCCGCGATACTCGCCCACAAACGCAGTAAATCGGGCGGCAAGTCCAAACCCATCGCGCAGCCAATCTTTTTCGGTTGCACGCATGGCAAATTCGGCATTTTGCGAGATGGCGAGTTGCCGCCTCATGCTCAACAACATCGACACGTCTGCAGGCACAGCAGCACGTACTGTAACGCCCGGTGCAATTTCACTGGACTGCTTGGACGAAAATCTGGAAGGCGAGCCGCCGATCTCACTCAAGATGTAAGTCCCCCCCTCGGACCGATCAATTCCCTCCGGCCCTGATCGACAGTTTAGCTCATCTTCACACCGGACCAAACCACCGATGGAGTGCTTCCCAGCGCAATGAAGCAGGGCGAAAATCATTTGAAAACATATACATGACCTGCAATGGCGCGCCTTGCACGCCTGCTCATTCATTAGAAACTAAATCTCATTTTAGGTATTTTGGTAGGGAAATATTCGCCATCTTTGCTAACAAGGCGTTTATTTCGGCGCGTTAGGCTGTAGCTAGGAGGGTGGAAAAGCCGGTGAAGGGTTGCGCGGTAAAGCACCGCAGGAGGCGCAAATGGATATCGGCCTAAATATAAGGCCGACTGGTTCGGTCGCTCAGACGAGCGCGGTGACGCCGGCGTCGACGCCGGTACGTCAGGCCGTGCCCACAGTGCTTGCGCCGTCGCAAAGCGTGACCGCGGCGACAGATGCGGATCCTGCTGAAAACAAACCCCAGCAGCCGACCAACACGCAGCAACTTGCGGATCCTTCGGGCAATCCCAACATCTCGCAGAGTGTCATCATCGATCCGGAGACGCGCCAAGTCATCTACCGCACACTTGATGTGCGATCCGGTCAGGTGATCCGGCAGCAGCCCGACAAGCTGATGCTGAGCATGACAGCCTACAATCAGGCAATAGCCAAAGGCCTTTCGCCGGCTGAGGCTGAGGCCCGCGCCGATATCAAGCTCTGAGCTGCGAGAACGTCGTCCAACTCGCAGCCGACATCTGGATCCGGCGCTTCGACATTTGACTGTTGTCCCGCAGCTCGATCGCGCAACAAGCTGACGAAATCGGCGAATACCTTCTCCATCTGCGGGCGCTTATAGGGAAATAGATCCGGCGCATCCATCGCATGAACAATCATGTTGGTGCCGGACTCGAAAACCAGCAACTGCCCATCACACGTCTCTCCACAATCGAGAACGACGTAATCAAGACCGATCCGCCACGCGATAGACTTGAATGCGTCCCGATGGCGCGCCCCGAAATCGGCATCAAACTCCATCATAAAGCGCGCTTCTTCAGCCCGCTTTTCAGCACACTCGAGCATTCCCGCATTGAGATAGTGAATCATCCAATGATGCGATATGGCCATATGGCACGCATAGGGACGTCCGGCGATCAAAGCCACTCTATATTTCCGATAGAGCCCGTCTGCGCTGCGGTACTCTACGAATGGCGCAATGGTGAAGGTCTGCTCCGATCTTTCCTGTAAGTACGTCTCAATTGCGGCACGATCGTCGAGTTTCGCCAGTCCATTGCCCGCATGAGAATCCAATGGCCGCACGATAACTGGAAATCTGCTTCCGTTGAGGATTTCTTCCACGGAAAGGCGAGAGGTAGCAATCCGCATCAAATCGTCTCGGCTCACGCGCGCATTCATTGGAATGACGACGTTCCGCGCATTCTTCAAAAGAGCCCACGTCCCCTCACGAGTAAGCTGCGCAATTCGCTCCGGCGCATTGATAATGGGACGTGGCCATGACGGAAGCAGCGCCGCCAATTGTTTGAGAATGGGCTGATTTTCCGCAGATTCCGCAACCGCGACAAACGCGACATCATGATCAGGCAGCGGATCAGGTAGCGGCTTTCCAGGAATAACATAAACAATGTCGAGACTGACGGCGGAGTTTTCCAATAAAAACTCAACCGGAATATTCGCCATGAAATCGCCGGGTGCCATGAAGGCAAGCAGGCGCAAGCTGTTAGCTTCAGTAATCGCAGGCGGCTTGCGATATATCCGCTGCACGTCGAGTGCATGCCCCTGCAGCATCTGCCTTTCGTCAAGGCGCCCTGTCAGATGGGCAATAATGGAAAGGTCCAGCAAGGCGGCGGCATCGTGCGGCGCATCAATGGCGCGACTAAGCAGCGAATCCCAAAGCGAGCTTAAGTTTCCGCCATCAAATGCAATTTTTGTGAGCCTTGCGAGGCCCAGCGGAAAGGCAGGCTCAATGGCCTGCAGGAAAGTCATGCTCATCAATAAGCCCCCATTTTACGCCGCGCATTGAACGAGAGTCTTGGCATCCCCAAAGGCCACCACCGCATCGACCATCGCATCTATGTCGCGAGCATCCGTTCGGTGGTTGACAATGGCAGCACGGATCGCGAGATCGCCGTCGAGCATCGTTGTGGACGGCGCTGCAATTCCAGATTCATGGAGATCCGCAGCAATTCCTGCATTCAAATCGTTTGCGTCTTCAGCACTGAAATGCGCGCCGCGATATCTGAAACAAACGATGTTGAGTTGAACAGGGGCAAGCAGCTCAAGCTTCGGTTCGGAAGCAATCCGAGATTCCAAGTAACGTGCGAGCGCACACGTGCGCGAGATAACGGCGCCCAACCCATCGGTTCCGTATACTTTGAACGTGAACCAGGTTTTCAGTGCCTGGAACCCACGCGAGAGATCCGGACCGAAATCGCAGGGCCACGACGATCCGGCGGCAAGGCCGCGCGTCTCGCGGCGCAAATAAGCCGCCGGAGAGGCAAACGCATTGCGATGTGTGTCGCCATCGCGAACCAGAACAAATCCGGCGCTATAGGGCACTTGCGCCCATTTATGAAAATCAAGCGCAACTGAATCCGCGCGCTCGATTCCATCAAGCAGCGGGGCCAAATCCGGCGCCAGCATTGCAAGCGCCCCGAATGCACCGTCTACGTGAAACCAAAGACGCTCGCGGGACGCGATGTCGGCCAATACATCAAGATCATCGACTGCGCCGATATCAACGGTGCCGGCATTCCCGACAATCAGGAACGGCATGAACCCGGCTGAGCGATCCGCAGCAATCGCCTGCTGCAAGGCCTCAAGATCAATCCGATGCCGGCTATCTTTTGGAATGATGCGCAATGCATCACGGCCAATCCCCGAAATCTCCATGGCCCGGGCGACGCATCCGTGAGCGGCTGACGAGGCATAAGCGGTCAGCCGTTTCTCATCACTTGCGATTCCAGATTGACGGCTTTCGATACCAAGTGCGGCAGTTCGCGCGACGAGCACTCCGATCAGATTGGCCATGGAAGCGCCTGTGACAAATAAACCGCTGGCGTTCTCGGGAAAATGGAACAGTTCGCGCATCCAGTGCGTGATCTGACGTTCGACCTCGATCGGCACGTGATCGCGTCCGCCAAGATTGGCATTGAGGCCCGCCGCAAGCATTTCGGCGAGCATGCCCGGCACATTTCCCCCTCCGTGAACCCACCCCATGAAACCGGGATGCGCGTTGCCCACTGCATACGGAAGGATCGACTGCATGAAATCATCGTGGACGAAGCTGATGTCCGTGGGAGCGCTCGGCAGATTCTCACGAAAGCGCGCGCGAACCGCATCGGGGATCGGCTGCCAAACCGGTCGCTCGCGAATACATTCGAGGTAATCGAACATATCGCTGAGCATCCGGTGCCCCTGGGCGCGCAGATCCCGCCAATTCGACGGATCGAGGCCTCCCGATATTTGCGCAGACTCGCATGCCATACCACTATGGTTAACGTGAATTGATTAACCACGAGTTTCGAGAGTCCAGGCCATTTCAACGCTTGCGAAGATAAATCGCCCTATCGATCTATGCGCATAAATTTACCCTCCGTTAAGGTTAATGGATGATTATCGCGCCCAATTAAATAGCCGACAGTCTCTAAGATTCGGCGGAGGATCTCGGACATGGGTAGCGATATTGTGCTTGCTGCTGGCGTTCGCCAGAATCTGCTCTCCCTGCAAGACACAGCAGCCTTATCAAGGACTACGGAGGGGCGCCTTGCTACCGGCAAGAAGGTCAACACTGCTCTCGACAACCCGATCAACTTCTTCACTGCTTCAGGATTGACGGCCCGCGCCGGCGATCTCAACGCACTGCTCGACCAGATCGGCTTGGCTAATCATACGCTGGAGCAAGCAAGTACCGGCATCAGTGAACTAACAAAATTGGTCCAACAGGCGAAATCGATCGCTCAGCAAGCCCGCTCATCGACGTTGGGAACTTATGGCGCGTTCAACAAAGTTGGGACTTATAGCAGCGGGCCGGAAATCAGCAGCACAGTCACGGCAGCTCAATCACTGGTCGCGTCCACCGCGGCTGGGTCGTTTACGGTCCACGTGCAGGTTGACGGTGTCGGTGCAAGCGACGTGACCGTCTCCATTGGCAACGGTGATGACGTCAATAAGATTGTGGACGATATCAACTCAGCCATTTTCGCTGATGGTACGGCGAAGGGTCATCTCAGTGCGGCAAACCTTGGCGGCACCTTGCAGATAGTAAACACCGACGTGAACACTCACGTCACGATCAATCCCAATGCGACATCTGCGAAGCTCGGCGTTACGGCGAACTCCACTACCAACCTCGTATCCGACT
>DATAIA010000383.1:0-5119 GCA_036262895.1 Xanthobacteraceae bacterium | reverse complement strand
CCGGTTACGACATAGGCGAACTTGGTTTGGAGCGAACTCTTCATCGCGAAGTCGTCGTTATTTCTCTCCGCTGCGCTCGTTCGGTTGGCGCTTAAACTCAATGCGGCAATCATTATCGCAACAAAAACTGACACAGCGATCCCGCGGCGCGGCAGCAATCGATAAAGACCGCCAGCCAGCCAGAACACGACGAGTGCATCGACGAGAAGAAGCGCAAGTGCACTTAAGAAAACCGGGCCTCGCAGATCCTTGGGTTCGCGGACGCGATAAGGCTCGACCCTTGCATGAAGCGGGCCTGCATCAATGGGATTGAGTTGGTCTGCCGGCGCGAGCGTGTTGACGGCAACAAGCCCTTCCGGCGGACCATAGAATCCGGGGGGATGATCGGCGGTCGCACGGCCAGCAAATCCGGTAGAGAGGGGGCGGGCCGTTGAAGGTGGAGGCCCAAATGCGCCGAAGCCGTCAAGCAGGCGGGTCGCCGGGACAGCGTCGCGTGTCCCCTTGGCGCTTTCAGTGCTCTTCGCCTCAGAGGCGGTGCTGGTTCCGGAAAGGCCGACAATACGCTTGAGCATTTCGACGAATGCTCCGGAGAGCGGCAAATTGGACCATCGCGTATCGGCGGTGACATGGAACAGGACAATTGCGCCCTTGCCATACCGCCGGGCTGTAACAAGCGGCGTACCGTCGACGAGAGCTGCCCAGGTTCGATCGGAAAGTTCTGAATCGGGTTCCGCGAGCACCTGACGGTTTACGGTCACGTCATTCGGCACAGTCATGCCGGCGAACGGGCTTTCACGGCTGAAGGCTGCCAATTGTTGCGGCTGCTCCCAACTCAGGCTGCCGCCGAGAATGCGCCCGCCGCGCCGTAGCTTGACGGGAACAAGTTCGTCGTCGGAAGCGGCAAGCCGCGGTCCGGCAAAGCGGACCAGAACGCCGCCGTTCTCGATCCAGCGGTTGAGCCGATCATGCGTTTCGCCGACGATGTTGCCAACGTCGGCGACAATCAGCATCGGAAGGTTCTGATCGACGAATTGTTTGATCGCTTCGGAGGGCGCGCCTGCCTCAGCGAGCCGTATATCGGCAAAGGGATTGAGCGCGCGAGAAAGGTAATAGGTCGAGGCAAGCAACGGCTGCGCCGTGTCGGTCGTTGCTCCCGATACCACGCCGATTGTCCTTCGCCGCCAGCGTTTGTCGAGCAACTGCACCGCGCCGGCGGATCGCTCATCCGCAATTTCAAGACGGGCAATGTCGTTGCGAAGCTCGACGGGAAGATCAAATCGTGCCTCGGCAACCCGCTCGTCATTTTTAAAAACAAAGCGTGCTTCGCCGAGCGGCAATCCCTTGAGGTCGAGAGCGCGCACCGTCCCGGCATCATCGGGTGCTGCCGCCGCGCGCAAAATGTTGACCGTGAGCGCGCCTGCGGCATTCTCGGCCGCGCTCAGCGCATGGGCTTGTTTGAGGCCACCTTCGATCATCGTGACCGGTCGTTGACCCGCCGCGCGCGCGAGCGCTTCGACGAAGTCCGATGTCCGGCCCAGATCGACACCATCGGAAAGCCAGATCATTTCCACGTCAGGCGTGGCGGTGAGAAACCGCGTGATCGGGGCCAGCGCCTCGCTGCGATCAATCGTATAGGGCTTTGGTTTGATCTGACGCAGGCGGATACGCGCCGCGCCCGGCGTCTCAAGCGATATGTCCCGCATCGTCTCCGATAAAGCGAACACGGCAATGCCGCGGTTATCCGTTTCGGCGCGAGAAACGATGTCTTCCGCGGTACGCATGCGGGCATCCCAGCTCGCAGCGGCAGCCCAGGTATCGTCGATGAGCATCGCAATCGGGGCGGCGCGTGTCGCAGTCGCAAGCGGTGGATCCCACAATGGACCGGCTGCGGCGAAGATCATCAGAGCCGCAAGCGTCAAACGCAGCGCCGTCAGCCACCACGGCGTTCGTGACGGCGTTTCGTCGCGCGGCGCAATATCGAACAACAGGCGAGTCGGGGGGAAGTCGATCCGTCGTGGACGCGGTGGGATGAGCCGCAGCAACCACCACAGCACGGGCAGGCTCAACAACCCGAACAGCACCAGCGGTTCTGCAAAACCAAGCGGCAGCCCGGCAATCATACGTGCCTCCCGGGCTCTGCTGCCGCATGCCAGCGATTGATCCCGGTGCCGCTCGGTCCAGCACCCATTTGTGCGTGCAGCTTGAGCAGCAGCCCGCTCGCGGGACGATCGGTGCGATGCAGATTGAAGCTCCAACCGAGCCGGTCGGTTTCCATCCGAATAGCGGAGCGATGCTGTTCGACGCGCTTCTCGTATTCTTCACGCCAGGTCTCGGCGCGCCCTGCCGTGATCGCTCCCGCACCTTCCGGTTCGACAAATTCGATGCGGCCGGAATACGGAAAAGTTTCTTCGGCCGGATCAACAATTTGGGCCACGTGGCCATGGGCGCCTGTCGCCGAAAGCTGGGCGATGGTCTGTTGAATTTCGGCAAGCGGGCTCCACAAATCAGACAGGAGCAAGATTTCAGCGAGCGGCGAGGGGGAGAACGACGGCGGCGGCAGGCTCACGCGTTCCGAGCGATCCTGCATCAGCGCCTGGGCCATGCGTTGGATGACGTTGCGGCTTGCGGTTGGGCGCAACAATCCGGGGATGCCGACCCGTTCGCCACCTTCGACGAGAACATGAGCCATGGCGAAAGCGATAATCAGCGCACGGTCGCGCTTTGTGTCGGCGGCGAGATTTGAGACGAAGTCCATCGACGGCGAACGATCGGGCCAGATCCAGACGGTATGCGCAGCCTCCCATTCGCGTTCACGCACATAAAGATGGTCGTCACGGGCGGACCGGCGCCAGTCGACACGCTGTGCGGGCTCGCCTGAGACGAAACGGCGATATTGCCAGAAGTTTTCTCCCGGTCCCGCCCGACGGCGGCCATGCAAACCATGAATGACGGTTGCCGCGACGCGCCGCGACTCCAAAATCAAACGCGGCATGGTGTCGGCCAGCGTTTGCCCTTGCGCAGTCGTGCGCCGCATTGCATCGGAATCTTGCGCCTTGGTATCAGGCAAAGCCGCCATCAAGTCACCCGATACGAGTCTTGATGCGCCCAATCACGGATTGAACGGTCTCGCCATCGGCGCGCGCTGCGAATGTCAGCGCCATGCGGTGTTTGAGGATTGGCTCCGCAAGCTCAATGACGTCGTCGATCGAAGGCGCAAGCCGCCCGTCAAGCAGCGCACGCGCACGAACCGCAAGCATCAGTGCCTGGCTTGCGCGCGGTCCCGGTCCCCACGCGATCCATTTGGCCTCTTGACCGCCTTGCTTGCCCGGTCGCGCCGAGCGGACAAGTGCGAGAATTGCTTCGACAACGGATTCGCCGGCCGGAAGCCGCCGGACCAGACGTTGGGCCGAGATCAGATCATCGGCACTCATGGCCTGTTTGGGCCTGGTTTCCTCAGCGCCGGTCGTATCAAATAAAATGCGCCGCTCGGCTTCGAGGTCGGGATAGTCGACGTCGATTTCCATCAGAAAGCGATCGAGCTGCGCTTCGGGAAGCGGATAGGTTCCCTCCTGTTCGAGAGGGTTCTGGGTGGCAAGCACGTGGAATGGTTTTGGCAAATCATGACGCGCACCGGCGACAGTGACATGCTGTTCCTGCATGGCTTGCAGCAGCGCCGATTGGGTGCGCGGACTGGCGCGGTTGATTTCATCCGCCATCAATAACTGGGCAAAGATCGGCCCAGGGATGAAACGAAAACTCCGTTTACCGGCGGTGTTTTCTTCCAGCACTTCGGAGCCAAGAATATCCGACGGCATCAGGTCGGGCGTAAATTGAATGCGACGTTCGTCGAGCCCCAGCACCGTGCCCATGGTTTCGACGAGCTTGGTTTTTGCAAGCCCCGGCACCCCGACGAGCAGCGCATGACCGCCGGACAACACGGTGATGAGGGCGTGTTCGACGACCCGGTCCTGACCGAAAATGACGGAGCTGATCGCCGTCTTTGCTGCGCGAATATGGGCTGAGGTGGACTCGGCCGCGCGAACAATCATGTCCTCTAGTTTTTCGAGGCCGTCACCACTCGGTCCACCCATTTTTCTGCTCCGTCATTCCGGCCGGGGATGTGGCCGCATCGTTTCGCTGTGCCGGTGGGATCTCGTATTTACGGCTCGTTTTATCACCCGAATCTTCGGCAAATATCCGTGTCTGCTATTAGCTTACGCTATTTTGCGACCATGGCGATTCCGCTACGCGGTACGATTGTCGCACGAATAGGATGTTGCGTTCCGAGCCTTGCTCGTGCGCCCTCGAGTGCTGCGTCGGGTGTTTCGCGTCGTTGCAAGTTCAAGCCCGAAAACCTTGTGGGATCATGTGCTTGGGATCCTACGCTTGCAGGTCGCTTCTTGCAGGCCGTTTCCAAAATATTCAGCATATTCTTCAGGGCATTGAAGTTAGGATAAAGCATGGCGGAGGAAAGGCAGATCAATCCCGGAGGGCTTGATGCGCTTGCAGGCGCTGCCCGTTCGCACGGTAAGGGGCCGCCGCCGGTTCATCTCTGGAACCCGCCTGATTGCGGCGATATCGACATGCGGATTGCCGCGGACGGTACCTGGTACTATCAGAAGACACCCATCGGACGCCCGGCGCTCGTCAAACTCTTCGCCTCGATCATCCGGCGCGAGGGTGAGCGTTACGTTCTCGTCACGCCGGTCGAAAAATGCGGCATTGTTGTCGACGATGCGCCGTTTCTCGCAGTCGAGATGATGCGTGAGCCTGATGCCGGTGGCACATTGATGTTTCGGACCAATGTGGATGATTGGGTACCCTGTGGTCCCGGTCATGCGCTTCGGTTCGAACCGGAAACGGCCACCGGCGGGCTCAAACCCTATCTTCATGTTCGCCGTGATCTTTGGGCGAAGGTCACGCGGGCCCTGTTCTATGATCTCGTTGCATTGGGCGAGGAACGCGATATCGAAGGCAAGCGCCTGTTCGGGGTTGCGTCGGCTGGTGCGTTCTTTCCAATGGCGCCAATTAAAGCTCTGAAGGACTTCATGTGATGGATGATGTGGTGGAACCGGGGCATGTGGTGCAGCACGATATTTTCGAGCGTGCGCGCACGCTG
>DATAIA010000382.1:0-10418 GCA_036262895.1 Xanthobacteraceae bacterium | reverse complement strand
GATCGGCCGGTGAAGTTGCCGCCTTCACAGCATTCGACGATAGCTACTTCATCGTAGAGATCGAGCAGCGCTTCCAAACGGCGCTGCTTGCATGCGTCTATCCAATCAACAACAATATCGATAGCATCAAAACGTCCGTTTTTTGCATTCGCCATACGTAGTCCTCCCAAGGCGCTGCTAGCGACAATGGGATGAATGCGTCGTGAACCGGGTGTTCAGGGCCGGTTGATGTTTAGAGTTGGCTCGAACATGCATCTTGAGGCCGATCCCGACGAATGGATCCTCGCCGGCGCGGTGGGTAACTCGATGATGGGCATCGAACATTGCCGGATGACGATCCGTAGGATCTGCGCGGTAGAGCCTGATCGATCGCACGTTAGAGCGGCGCGATCGCGTTGAGCTTCAGGTCAATATGCTTGCCGAAAGGGAAGCGACTTGGTCATTGCGCATTCTGCAGCGTACTGCAAAGAAGCTGGATATTCAGTCACTCGCCTTCGCGTCTGCATGTTGGGCGTCGGAAAGGTCAACTGCGCTAATTGAGATCATTTCCATCGCGGACCGCTGCGATAATTCACCAAGGACCATGATCATCATGGCAACCCGCCTAAAACTCGGGAACGAAAGCCCTTCGATCATTTCCTCGTCGGTGATGACCCCCGCCGTGAGCGCAGGGTCGTTACGGTGGTCCCTCGCTGTCCGACCCTAGGGCAGAAGTCCTCTCGATTTGTTGCGCCCAACGGAGCAATGCGTCTTGCTGAACACCAGGCGGCATGCCAGCAGCTTCCTTGCGAAGACGTTCTACGCGGGCGGATGGTGATTGATCAAAGCAATATACTTCATTGGGGGGAGATTGATTCATGCAACGTCACCACTGCGTTAGAGGGGAGGAGATGGCGCGGCCACATCACGGGGAACTAGAACAGCATTGCCGCATCAATAAGCAGCATCAGAAAGATCTAGTAACACTGGGGCACCGGTGACTCAGGAAGATGGAACGAGGGGGATTTCGACATTTCACCGCCGTTTGTTCAGGCGGGAGCGTAAGGGCTCTCAGTCACCGAAAACTGCCTAGAGGCGAGCGGCGGTCACTTTCTGTAGTCTCTTCTCGCTTGGATTGCCAGAAGATAATTAAGGCGCCGCACGCCGGAGTAAGTTCCAGTAGCGCACTTAGTCCAGGTTAAATTTTCGTTGGGGGCTAGTTTGATGAAAGCGAGATCTCCATGTGTTGAGGGTCACCGCACCGCCTTTGGCACCTATCGGTGATGGAAACGCCTGATTGCGCTCCGCCTCTTACACGCCGAGGAGCAGGAGCTATGCGACGAACCGTCAAACAATCCCTAACGTTAAACCAGCGTCTTTCTGACCATGTAGCACGCTTGCGCAAGGAAGCTTCGGGTACGCCACCTGGCCATGCGCGTGAGAGATTGACCCGGTTGGCCAGGGAGGCCGAAACCGCGTCTCAAATCGATGCTTGGCTTTCATCCCCCGGCCTGCTGGCCCCGCAGTGAGGGCCGTCGGGAAAGCCGGCGACCACGCTCATGGCATGGCCGCGCATGATGCCATCAGGTTTCGGCAGCAAGCCCAGGAGGCGCTATTGCATGCTCAATCCACTACCAACCCGGTCGACATCAAGGCATGGCTACTGGTCGCTGAAGACTGGCTGAGATTGGCTCAGGCCGTTGAAGCGCGGCAGAGCAATTAGCGCACGGCCCAGAACCTGAGATTCCCAAACATTGCAGCGATCGGTTCCGCAGGCCGCTTACAAATACCGTGTGGCGCTCTCCGAATGAATGGCTCCAGAGCCAAACCAGCGATGAGCAAAGCCGTAAGGCAGTAGAGCTCATAACCGAACTTGAAGCTAAGAAGTTGCTCTGCACCCCGACTAGGTGTCTGTGAGGCTGCCGCGGACTTGTACGCACCAGCGCCGATCGATCGGTCCTCTGAAGTGAAGGTACTGATCACAGCACACCATCATTTCGCGCCGTGAATTTCAATCGGGTCCTCATCGGGGGAATTTCGAGCCCACCGCTCCTTTCGCTTCTCCTTCGCCACGCGATTGTAAGCCGCGACCTCGTTCACGTCCGCCTCTCGCTCTGACGGCTCTTGATCAGCTGCATTTGCGAGTGGGGCAGAGTCAACGCTTCGTTGGCGCAAGGCGAGTCCGACACGCCCCAACATAAACAGGAGAATGCCAACTATCATTAGCCAGTAGGGGTACTCTATCGATAGGACCGTCATTTTCTCAGTCTAGGGTGATGCGTGACAAATTCAGCAAGTTTTCCGTGTACCTGTTGCCTGGCGTTCGTCCATGCGCCGACGCTAATCACGGACCACCACAATAAGCGGCGGCAGGCGTATCACCGGGCGGCCCTTAATGCGTCAATTAGCGTCCTGCTTCTCAGCCGCCGCTGGACGCTCTGAGGATCTTCCGGATTGCCTTCCGTGGACTGGACCTCAGGCTTTGCCTTGCTGGCTTCTCCTCATTCCAGCGGGATAGAAGTTTCGCGGGCGTAAGGTCAGTCTCTACACTTGTGCATTTCGTTCTCTCCGATCTGTTCGTCGGATCTCTTTTCTCTCTTCGGAACTGCCCCGGCTGGGGGAAGCCGGGGCAGCCATTCCAATGCGCTAGGCTTAGCGCTCATCCGACGATGCCGAGCAAGCAAACGCTTGGCCAAGCAAGCACTGTTTAGCCACGCGCTCGAGATATAAGCAGGAAGCGCGCATTATCGCCCCATCTCAGCTGCGTAATAACCGCTTCGGCAGCAAACCGTCTCTTAATCGGCAGGCTTTTCCGTGGGCTTAGGCTCATGAGGTCTGCCACGGTTTTCAGCAGTCTGCTCCGCATCTCCGGGCTTTTTTCCGGCCATATTGCCGGGATTGAAGTGGTACTTCCCTTCCGGGTTTTCGCCGGGCTGCTTCTCGTTTGGATTGTTATTGTTGGCCATTAGGCATTCCTTTGAACGGAGTGGTAGCATCATTTGTGGTCATCCAGACTTCACTCGGCCATCAATGCGGCGGCATCCGCATTGATGAAGGTCTACGGTCCGTTGCACCGTTCTCATTTGACCCACATGGAATGGGAATGGGGCAGTCGATCGGTCAGGCCGCGCCGCTCCATTTGGTGGGGCGGCGCTCCAGTGGATTATGCTGCCTCGTCTTTTTCGGCGTCCAGATTGATGACCGCCGTGGCAAGTTTGGTTAGAGCGGCGTCAGTCGCACGCTCTTCGTCGAGGGTCTGCTGGAGCAACTTTGCCGACTTGGTGTAGCCGAGTTCTTCTGCCCAGGTGCGAAGCGTGCCGTACCGAGTCATTTCGTAGTGTTCAACGGCCTGCGCTGCGGCAAGCAGCCCCGCGTCGTGTGCCGGCATGCCCTTGTACTCGTCCATTATCTCCTGGCCTTCCTTAGTGATGCCCACGATGGCATCACAAGTCTTGCCCGTCGGCTTCTTGTCGATCTCCGCGAAGACCTGTTCCAATCGATCGATTTGGCCTTCGGTTTCGCCTAGGTGTTTCTCGAAGGCAGCTTTGAGGCCGGAATGCTGCGCGGCCTTTGCCATTTTCGGCAGGCTCGCGAGTATCTTTTTCTCGGCGAAGTAGACGTCCTTGAGCGTGTCGTGAAACAGATCCTCGAGCTTCTTCATCTTGGCCATGGTGTTCTCCGCTGGTGGTGGGATTGCACGGGGCAATCCCCCTTGTCGGGCTAAGTTCCAAGGCAAGCGCAATACGAGACTTCTCGTCATCCAATTTTCTCGGCATTCGTCTCAGGGCTATCTTGGATTTGACCCTTGAGTTTGGAGGAAGCCGCTTATGGCGGGCTTGCAGCGCAATGTGATGGTGCGAACAGCCTCCACTGATCGACGATGTCGAGAGCTTGAGATACTCGGCGTGAAGCAACGAGCTGAACTCCCGCCGAGGAACTAAAGGTACGGCGGGAGATTAGGCCCGCTCCTGAACTCTGGAGAAAACGATGAAGCGCTCACTTCTTTTCATTTGTATCGGGTTGTTGGCAGCGACCGCGGCCTCGGCTCAAAATCCTGCCGCACAATCCGGACCAAATAACAGCGCGGTGAACAGCCCCAGTCAAAGCAACTCAAACGCCCCCGTCGCGGGTCGCAACAGTTTCACCGAAGGACAAGCCAAATCAAAGATCGAGGATGCGGGCTTTACCAGCGTCTCCGAATTGACGAAGGACGACAATGGCGTCTGGCGCGGCAAGGCCAGTAAAGGCGGGACAGCCACTTCGGTAAGCGTCGATTTCCAAGGCAACGTGAACACGGCCAAGTAAGGAATATTTAGCGTGACGGTTACAATTTCGCGTCTTTACGATAGCCACAACGATGCTCAGCAAGCTCTTCAGCGGCTCGAATCCGCAGGCGTGCCGCACTCGGACATCAGCATCGTCGCCAATAATTCAGACAGCTGGTTCAACACCGACAAAAAAGTCGACCGCGACCGCGACGGCGTCGACGATCGCGCCGAAGGTGCCGGGAAGGGCGCCGGCATTGGTGCGGGTGTAGGTGGCGCTGCCGGTTTGCTTGCCGGGCTTGGCTTGTTGGCGATCCCCGGCCTCGGGCCCGTTGTCGCAGCGGGTTGGCTGGCCGCGACCGCAGTCGGCGCGGCCGCTGGAGCAGCTACCGGCGGTATTGTGGGTGCGCTCACGGAGGCAGGCGTTTCAGCAGAGGACGCTCACTCTTACGCAGAAGGCGTCCGCCGCGGCGGCACGCTGGTGTCGGCGCGTGTCGCAGACGCCGACCAGTCCCGCCTTGATTCAATATTGAACGAGTCGGCAGTCAACCTGCGTGACCGGAGTGCTGCGTGGCAAAAGTCCGGGTGGAAATCGTTCGATGCGGCCAGCGCACCTTATGGGGCGGAGGAGGTTCGCAAAGAGCGGCAGTTATACGGCGGGACGCTGCGCTAAGGAAACATCGAGACGGCCCGCTTCGGCGGGCCGTCCTTTTTGGCGGCGAATAGAACCCGTCCTGACCAGCCAGGTACTTGAACTGACAACTGGGACATCCATATAACATCCACACAGATGGTTTATGGATGGTCAATTATGGTGGATAATGTACGGGAGCTTCGGCCACGGCCGCCCGAAACTGAAAAAGTCACGATCAACCTCGGTTACGTCGACTTGGGTCAGGTCGATCTGATGGTGCAGGAAGGGTTCTATTCCAACCGGACCGATTTCATCCGGACGGCGATCCGCAACCAGCTTGAACGGCACGCGGACGTCGTCAAGCAGTCGACCGTCCGAAAGAGCCTGGACCTGGGGCTGCGGACTTACAGCCGCGCGGATCTCGAAGCGGCGCAGCGCGCCGGCGAGGTACTGCACATCAACGTTCTCGGCCTGGCTACCATCGCCCACGACGTCACGCCCGACCTGGCCCGTGCCACCATTGCTTCGGTTTCGGTGCTCGGAGCTCTGCATGCCACTCCCGCGGTCAAGGCCGCTCTCGCCGACAGAACGAGGTAATGCGATGCTGGACCAGAACATAGTTCGCGAGGCCACGCGCCTCACGCGCGCGGGCCAATTGGCCGAGGCCACCGCCCTCCTGCAGCGTATGCTGCGGGGCGAGAGCGTAGCAGGAGCGTCCGGCGGCACCGCACGTGACGCGCCGGCGCGGCTCGAGCCACCGACCATCGAGCTGAAGGCCAGCGTCGTCGAAGAGAGAGAAGGCCGACAAACCACACGCAAAACGGCCGCTTTCGGGCGACACCGCAAAAGCGTCGCGCCACTCGACGGCATGCGTGAGCTCTCCGGGCTTGATCTGCGCGGTCCGATGACGCGCCCGCCGCCCTCCACGAGGGATATCGCACCCGCGGACACAAGGTTCATCGCTGGCACTTTCTGCGGCGCGGCTGGAAGCCGCACCTACAAGCTTTTCGTCCCGAGCCGCACTCAAGGACAACTGTTTCCCCTGATAGTCATGCTTCACGGCTGCACCCAGTCGCCAGATGACTTCGCGGCTGGCACCCGGATGAATTTCCTGGCGGAAGAACAGAATTGCTTCGTGGTCTATCCGGAGCAGCCCAGGGGGGCCAACCAGTCGAAATGCTGGAACTGGTTTCGTACGGGAGACCAGCATCGGGACGGCGGCGAGCCATCACTGATCGCGGGCATCACCCGGCAGATCATGCGGAACTATCCGATAGATCCGAAGCGCGTCTACGTGGCGGGGTTGTCGGCGGGCGGGGCCGCCGCCGCCATCATGGCAGCGACGCATGCCGATCTGTATGCGGCCGTTGGAATTCACTCAGGCCTGGCGTGTGGCGCCGCACGTGACCTGCCCTCCGCGTTCGCCGCCATGCGGCAGGGTGGCGGAGAAATCGTGGATGGTGGCCCGTCCGTACCGACCATCGTCTTCCATGGCGACCGCGACACCACCGTGCATCCGAACAATGGAGACCGAATTGTCGAGCAGGCCGCCAAGGCGGCCAGAGCGAAAGCAAAAGTCATCGATGGACGAGTGCGTGACGGGCACGCCTATACCCGCACCATCCTGATCGACGCCGGCGGGCGCGTCGTCTCCGAGCAATGGAATGTTCATGGTGCCGGCCACGCCTGGTCGGGAGGCAGCCCGGCCGGCTCATATACGGATCCGCGAGGGCCGGACGCGACGAGGGAAATGCTGCGCTTCTTCCTCGATCATTCGCTCCCGCGTTGATGGGCTTACCTGCTAAGTCTTGTCCGGATCGGCTTGGCAGCCGATGTTAAAATTGCCGCGCCGGCGGTCCATTCACTGTGCTGGATCTGTCCGCAGAACAAAGGGAGTTGGAAGAGCGCAAGACGAAGCGAAGCTAACATTTGGCCGTTCGACTGACTTAGCGGAGGCACTTTAGCCCTAGCCGACGTGTCTGCAGCCATAGCCGACCTGTCTGCCCTCAAAATGCCAGTCGATAAAGCGACTGTTGATTGGTGCACGCTACGGCGGGACCGGCTGCCCGACTGTGGCTGATGCGGAAGCCGGCGAAGATTTCACCGACGCTTCTTCTGCCGCATCACTCGTTGTAATTGTGGCGACGACGTCAGCCGCCATCGTTTGAAGCAATGCGACTTCGTTCTCCTCCAAGGCACGGGGTTCGGCGTCGAGAATGCAGAGCGCTCCAATAATCAGACCGCCGGCGGTGCGTAGCGGCGCGCCGGCATAAAAGCGCATGTTCCATTGCTCTATCGTCTCGTTATCGGCAAAGCGCGGGTCGCGCTCGATATCCGAAACCACGAGCGTCTCCTGGTCAGCCACAACATAGTTGCAGATCGCGTGTTCGCGGTCCATCGGAAGCAACGTGCCTGTATCGTCGGTAATGGCATTAGGTAACTTGCCACTTTGTCCGACAAAGTATTCGCGGTCCTTATCGATGGTCGTAATTACGGCAAGGTCGGTGTTGAAAACGTCGGCCGCGCGTTTGGCCAGTGCATCCAACGCTTCACGTTTGTCACCCTCCAGGACGCCGGTGGCTTTGAGCGCGTTGACACGCTCTGCATCATTGTCCGGTAAGGGCGCTTGCTGGGCTGCCCTTGCTTCCTCGGGCGCGGCGATCCGATGAATGCGACGAACCGCTTCTTCGACCGAAGTCACAACCGCGTCGGCCTTGAGCGCTGCAAGGGATTCATCCGTCAACAGATCCGGTGGGGCATTCCACAGCGCCAGGACGATGCGCAAATTCGGCGATCGTCTTCGCAGACGCCGGCAGGCGTGCCGAACGGGGATGGCTGGATTCGGCGTAAAGTAACTGAGGCAGACAATGTCCGCCCCCTTCAGGTCGAGGTTGGCCAGATAATCGGCATTGACGCCTGCTGCGGGTTGGGAGACTGCGGCGATCCCTTCAAAAGCGAGCGCATGGGCAAGCATCTTGCCGGCGAGGGCATCGATCTCCCACTTTCCCCCGATACACAAGACACTGGGTTTTACCTCCGGGCTCAGTGAGGGCGGGAAATCATCCCTTATATCGTCGAGCAGGGAGTCCATTCCGCTCGCCAGACGCAGACGGTGCTCGGCGCTTGCGTTGTGAAGATACTCCTCACTCGCCAGACGAAGGACCTTAATTCCGATTGCATCGTAGAATGAGATGACCGAAGACCTTTCGATCTCGGTGTTTGTGATCTCGACAGCTTCGTCGGCATCATCTGCAATCAGCCGCTGATAAATACGGGCTGGAACGTCCAGTGCGGGCGTCGAGCCGAGCATCGTGTCCAGGAAGCGCAGTTGCGGCAGATTGCGCCCAAGCACGAGTAGGCAAACCGTGAGAGGGGTGGAGAGGATCAGACCCACGGGGCCCCAAAGCGCTGTCCACAATATTGCCGCGGTAATCAGAGCTATGGCCGACAGGCCCGTGCTCGAACCATAGAGCAGCGGCTCGACGATGTTGTTACTTGTCAACTCGAGGATAACGATCAGCGCAACAGTCCAAAGCAGCATACTCCAGCCGCCATCGACGGCAAAGGCGAGCGCGATCGGAAATATCGCCGCAATCAGCGGGCCGACATAGGGGACGAAGCGCATGACCGCGCCGACGGCGCCCCACAACAGGGCGCCAGGTATACCGATAATCCAGAGGCCTACAGCTAATGGCACGCCGTAGCTGACGTTTACGAATAGTTGCATCAAAAGGTATCTGCTGATCCGCGCGCCAGCCTCCTCGACGGCATCGGTCGAGCGATGGAAGTTCCCACCCAGCAGGCGCATTAACCGGTCGCGAAGGTCGCCGATATCCAGCAGTGCCAGAAAGACAAAGATCAGGATGATGCCGGCAGTGGCCAGGGGCTCCGCTGACCGCACGAGCCAGGCGAATACCTGCTCGAACGGTGTTTGCGGCGTGGGGACGATCTCGACGCGCTGCGGAAGGGGACCCTCCGCGGGTTTGTCGTTCGTTGACTCCACTTCCTTCTGCACGCGTGCCACGGTTTTCAGCACGCCGTCGAACAAGCCCGGCGCTTTGAGATTCTGACGCAGATCCGATAGCTTCGTCAGTATTGTCGATTGATAGGCCGGCAGTTCGACCGCAATCGAACGGACCTGCGCCCCAAGGATGACGCCTAGTCCTAGCAGAGCGCACACGACTGTCGCCATGACCAGAATCGTCGCGAGCAGTCGGGGAAGGCCTCGTCGGACAAACCAGGTGACCGGAGGATTCAGCGCGAAAGTGATCAAGAAGGCGATCGCAAGCGGTATCAGTATGTCGCGGCCGTAGTACAGACCTGCAATGAGGATCGCGGCAGTCACCAGAGCTGCTGCAATCTTCACAATGTTCAGTTCGCGAGACTTCACCGACTCTTCGGGTCGGTTTGGTTGAAGCTCTGGGGCTATAGGAAAGTTGGGCATTGCTCCGCCCACCTCAACTATTCCGCTGCTTCAAGTTGCGATGCGCTGCGCGTCACGTCCTGTATCGCCGACATAACCTGATCCGTAGCTGTATGCTGGATCATATGGCCGTGTCCGGCAAGTCGGTGGAACCTGCTTTGTGAAATATCAGAATGCAGCCGGGCCGACTGCGTGTCGATATCTATCAACTGGTCATCCTGGCCTGCGATGATGACGACTGGCATCTTCAAATTCGCATACTGGTTGCGCAGCTTGACCGCGTCCGGGATCATCAGGGCCGACTCCTCGGCGGATGCGCGGATTTGTGAAGGTCGCAGGGCCATCTCCTTTGGAAAGGCGGCAAATTTTTCCGGCATGGATCGGGGACCAAAGATTTTCGCCATCATCAGGGGCCAAATTGCGCGGCTGATCATTGGAGACAGGGTATAACTGAGGATGTTGCCGATGAGGGGTAACGATGGCGCCCCCATCGCGATGACGTCGGGCCTCGCAGTCGGATAATAGTATCCAGAGGCGAGGACCAGGCCGCGCACCAGATCCGGAAATTTTTGAGCCATTGCAACACCAACGGATGCGCCCCATGAGTGTCCGAGAACGACAGCGTTCGAAACGCCGAGCCCTGCAAGAGCCTGCTTGATCAGTTCTGCCTGGGCGTCGGGCGTCCAGATCACGTTGCGCGGCCGGTCGCTGTGACCGAAGCCGGGACGGTCGAAAACAATGACCCTAAACTGCTTTGCCGCAAGATCGATCAAACCGCTGGATTGGAAATCCTCGATCATACTCCCATTGCCGTGCAAAAGAATCAGTGGCTCGCCTGAGCCCCGTTCAACGTAATGCAGCCGAACGCCGTTGACATTGAGGATCCGTCCTGCAGCCGGATTATCGCGCTCTGCCTTCTTCGCAAGATGACGATTGACCAACGCCATTGCGGCCAATGTTCCGATGGCAATCGCAGAAGCTGCTGCCAAAGGCGACTTTGCTTGGCGACGTCGAAGGGGTAGGGAAGAACGACGGCGTCTGCCTGTGTGGGCTGAGGTCATGTATGGCACTCGGGAAGGGCGTGCACGAAATCCGGAAGATCCAGGGAAATGTTGCA
>DATAIA010000381.1:0-3191 GCA_036262895.1 Xanthobacteraceae bacterium | reverse complement strand
GCCGTGCCGACCGCCCACCCAATCAGCAGCGCCCAACTATTAAGCCAGCGGGTATAAAGACCGATCAGAACCGCGGGAAGTGTTTGGATAATCCAGATCCCCCCAAGTAATTGCAACTGTATGGCATACTGGGAGGGCACGAAAAGAATGAATATCAGCGCGCCGAACTTCACGACCAGCGATGTCCATTTTGCTATCTGGGATTCCTCCCGGTCCGTGACGCCATTACGGAAGAACTCGCGGTAGATATTTCGTGTGAACAAGTTTGCGGCTGCAATCGACATAATGGCTGCAGGCACGAGTGCGCCGATACCAACGGCGGCAAAGGCAACGCCGACAAACCAGTCTGGGAACGAGTGCAGGATCAGAGCAGGAACCGCGAAGTTTGCCTTGAACAATTTAAAACCCTCCGCGTACTCGGGCATTTTATCGACGCCGACAGCAAGCGCCATAAAGCCAAGCAGAGCCAGCAATCCCAGCATGAAGGAATAGGCCGGCAGCAGCGCTGCGTTCCGCCGTACAGCTCTGCCGCTGCTGGCGCTTAAAATACCTGTCATCGAATGTGGGTAAAGGAAGAGCGCGAACGCTGATCCAAGTGCCAGCGTGGCATACGCGCTGTATGATCCGGTTGTGTGAGGTCCCGGAGTAGGGAGCAACATCTTCTCTGGTGGAATAGCCGCAAAGATTTTCGCAAATCCGCCGAGTTCGATTGGAATGACAATCACTGCGGCAAAAGCGGTTATGTAAATCAGAAAATCTTTCACCACAGCTATGGCTGCTGGAGCGCGCAACCCGCTCGAATAGGTGAAGGCGGCAAGAATAATAAATGCAATAATAAGCGGGAGATCGCCGACAAAGCCTTCACCGGCAATTCCGAGGCCGCCGATCACAACTTGAAGACCGACAAGCTGCAATGCGATGTAAGGCATTGTTGCTACGATGCCGGTAAGAGCAATTGCGAGCGCTAACCATCGATTGGCGAAGCGGCCACGCACGAAGTCTGATGCCGTAATGTAACCGTGCTTATTCGAAACGTGCCAGAGGCGCGGGAAGACAACAAACAGTATCGGGTAAATCACGATCGTGTACGGCACCGCAAAAAATGCGATAGCGCCGGCTCCGAATGCCAGTGCGGGCACAGCAATGAATGTATATGCGGTGTAGAGATCGCCGCCGACCAGAAACCAGGTGATGAGTGTGCCGAACCGGCGCCCTCCAAGTCCCCACTCATGCAACAAATCGAGATCGCCGCGGCGCCAATGAGCTGCGACAAAGCCTAGCCAGGTGATAAAACCGAACAGGGCGACGAAGACGATGAGGGCGACCCAATTCACCTGCTGCACAACATCACCCCGCATATACCGGCCAAAGTGGCCGATGCTTGGTTTAATCGCTGGCGAAATAGACGATCGCTGTCAGCCCAGCGCAAATGAAAACCAGAGCAAGTTGAAACCAATAAAAAAACGGCATACCGCCTAATGCTGGTTCCACGGAATTGTAAAATGGAACCCAAAGCGCAATGAGAAACTCAAAGGCAAATAATAGGTACCACCAGCTCCAATTTCGCCGCGGCATTTCCTGTTGCATCGCAACACCTGCTCATCGGCGCGCACGATCTCGTCGTTGATTAACGCCGATAAGAACTAAAATGTGCACGATCAAAGCGCCGTCAAGGCAGGTGACGTATTGAATTTAAGCGGCCTGATCTTCCTGCGTCATTCGCAGCAAGATGATCCGAGAAAAGCCTCTGCCCGCGAAGGCGGGTGCGCAGGAATCGATTTTCCGAAATTGCGCTCTACGAAGCTAATGAAGCAAGGCTGATTTTGCGTCGACCAGAAGGAGACGGTTCTTCCTCTGCCGAAGACCGGTTTCGCGATTGAGCAAACAAAACATTTCCCAACTGGCCGGCGGCATCGACGAGTGTGGGGAGATCGCATGTCGCGCTGATTTTCAGGCCGATTTCCCGCAGATGCGATCGGCTGTAGCAGAACAAGGCGAGGTTTCCCCGTTCGGGCGGTGATAGCTGATCGACAATTTCCAAGACATTGCGTTCGGACGCTCGATAGAGGCGACCGATGATATCGTCTGAAACGGGACAGCTATCGTCCGCCAGACCGCTTCCAGTAGTGCGAGCTTGAGGAACCATCCCCGTTCTCCCTGCGCGTGATTCTCGTATATCAGAACGCGCATGGTTAACCCGGGGTTAAAGATTGGATTTTTCGCACGCTCCAATGCAGACGAGATCATTGCGAGTAGATACGGGCTGAGCAGCGCAATCCCTGGCGCTGCACGCGCTCCAAGAATGAAAAGGGCCGCCAGTGAGGCGGCCCCAAGAGCGAGTAGGAACTACTGGTTGCCTGATCAGCTCACCGGCATGACATAGGCAACAATCCGTCCTTTATTATAAACGGATTCAGCGACACGATGACCGTGGTTGCCGGAGACAACCTGGACGTCGCCATTGGGAAGCACGCCGCTTACCACTCCGACATGGCCGCCGCCGCGGCGCGTCATGACGGCGATGGCGCCAACTTGCGGACCGCTGATGCGCCGACCGTAGCGTGCGAAGTCGAGCGCGAGGTTTGACCCCGAGCTCTTATGTCCGGTGCGCTCCAGCACCATGTTCATGAATTTGGCGCACCATTGATGCGCCCAACCGGTCGGGTTGCCGCCGAGATAACGCCGAGCCTCGGCAAGCAGCGTGGATCCGCCGGACATGCCGGAGGCTCCGATCGCGGCAAAGCCGGTTCCCGGTGCTTGAGTGTTTGTCTGTTCGATTGCGGCGACGCGTACATGACGCAATTTCCGCTTGGAAACGTGGCGGTGGGCGTACGCAACCTTTGTCGTCTGCGCAACAGTTGCCGACCGGTGATGATGAGAATGGTTTCGGGCTAGAGCCGGTGTAGTAAACGCCGCTAGTGCGACGATCGTCCCCGCGAATAACGCCCGCGTCAAGGTAACACGCATTTTTTACTCCTCATTCCCCATACTGTCGGAAAGACCGACCGTGGAATGTCCCTCTCGCCGGGCGCACTCTCAAAGAAATCGAGGCAATTCCATGGCGTTAGTGTGCGATATACGCACTTTAGCGAATTCTGTAACGGATATTTAATTATCAAGCTTACTTACCCCACCATCATACCTCTTTATTCAAATTGTATAGGAGGCATTCATAAATCGGGGGGCAGACG
>DATAIA010000380.1:0-6481 GCA_036262895.1 Xanthobacteraceae bacterium | reverse complement strand
GAACGGAGCCGATTGCGGAGTGAATCGTACGCCGGGGGTTGAGCGACAAGCGTGGGTTCTGAAAAACCACCTGCACGTTGCGCCTGAATGAGGCAAGGCTTGCCTGATCGTGGCGCGACACATCCCGTCCGTCGAATTCGAGGCTGCCGCCAGATGTCGGCACGAGTCCGAGAATGGCGCGACTGATGGTCGTTTTGCCGGAGCCAGACTCGCCCACGAGGGCAACCCCCTGCCCAGCCTCGATATCGAAGGACACCTTCTTCACGGCCTCGAAGACTCGCCTGCTGCTCGCACCAAAAGCGGTGCCGAGACGGTAAGTCACGGAAAGATCGCATACCCTGAGAAGCGCATGCTCGCTCATTAGATGCCCACTCTTGAGATTTCGTCGGCCCGGATGCAGCGGACACCGTTCACGAAGGCAACCGGTGCAGCGGTGCAGGCAGGCAGTGCATAAGCGCAACGCGGCGCGAAACGGCAGCCCACCGGCCATTCCCACGCTGCCGGCATGGCCCCGCGAATGGTGGGAAGCCGCTCCATGCGAATGTCGTTGCGCGGCGTGGCCTCCAGAAGTGCGCGCGTGTAAGGATGGCGCGGTTGCGTCAGGATCTGGAAGACATCACCTTCCTCTAAAATCTCGCCCGCATACATAACGAGCACGCGGTCGCAGGTCTCTGCCACGACACCGAGATCGTGGGTAATCAGGAGTACCGACATGTTGAACCGCTTTTGCAGGTCGCCCAGCAAATCCAGTACCTGCGCCTGGATCGTGACATCGAGCGCCGTCGTAGGCTCATCGGCGACCAACACCTTCGGACCGCAGCTCAGCGCCATAGCGATCGAGGCGCGCTGCGCCATGCCGCCAGAGAATTGATGGGGATAGTCTTTTACACGGTTCGCCGCATTGGGAACGCCGACGAGATCGAGCAACTCAATCACGCGCTTCATGGCGTCAGCTTCGCTCAGGCCATGGTGTATTCTGAGCGGCTCAGCAAGCTGTTGGCCGATCGTGTGAACGGGAGAAAACCCGCCGATAGAATCCTGAAAAATAAGGGAGACTTCGGACCCCCGAATGTGATTCATGTCCGCTTCGGGGATCGCCGTCAAATCGCGGCCACCAAACCGGATGCTGCCGGCGGTCACTCTCCCCGGCTTCGGCACGAGGCCAAGCAGCGCGAGCGCGGTCATTGACTTGCCACTGCCGGATTCTCCGACAAGCCCAAGCGTTTCGCCGCGCCGGATCGAGAAGCTGACATTGGATAGAATCTCGAGCACCGCTTCATCTTCGCCGGGAAACTCGATTTTGAGGCCCTCGACGGTTACGAGATCGCTGGACTTTGGAGCTTTTGCAGGTGAAGCAGCGACACGATCGGCGCGACGCGCGGCCCGGAGCTGCTTGCGAGAGGCTGTCGAGCGCTGCTTACCCGCGAGCGCATCGCGCAGGCCGTCACCGGCGAAATTGAACATCAGCACCGCAAAGATAATTGCAAGACCGGGAGGAAGGACGGCATAGGGATAGACCGCCTGGTACTGACGCGTTTCGTCGAGCATTCCACCCCAATCCACTATGCTGGCATCAAGGCCCAGGCCCAGAAAGGTCAGCATGGTGATGATCAGAATTGCCGTGCCGAGCATGATAGCGGCCTCGACGATAAGCGGTCCGACGACATTCGGCAGGATCTCGCGGAACAGAATGTGTGTCCGCGAAAGCCCCGCCACGCGCGCCGCGTCGACATAGAGCAGTTCGCGCTCGCGCAAAGTCAGGGCGCGCGTAATGCGCATGAGAATGACAGAGAAGACAATGGCCACCGCGAGGGCCGTCTGAGCCGTACCGCGGCCAAGCACGGCAATGAGCACAAAAGCGAAAATCAAGGACGGAACCGACTGGAGGATATCGGTTGCGCGCATGGCGATACGGTCGACCCAACCGCCCAAATAGCCGACCAGTAGCCCGCAGGGGACGCCCACAAGGAGCGCTAGGGTTACGGATTCGAACGAAGTCCAGACCGCCGTGCGCGCACCGTAGAGAATACGTGAGAATGTATCACGACCGAGGCCATCCGTTCCCATGAGATGACGCAAGGAAATTCCCTGGTGGCGTTCCATGATGCTCGAGAAATTCGGGTCGTATGGGACAATCCAAGGCGCCAGAATCGCGATCACAACAAGCGCCGCAATGCCAGCGAATGCAATGACAGTGGCACGCTGCCGCCACATTTGTGACCGCACACGGTTCTCACGACGCTGCGCAGAGGGAGGCGTGAGCGGCGGCGTGCTTTCGTTCGTCACGCTCACTGCGGGCGCACCCGCGGATCGAGGAGGCCCAAGCCTATATCGACGAGCAGATTGATCAAGATTATGATGCTCGCAACAACGACGATGGCACCTTTGAGCATTGGATAATCGCTTGAGACGACGGAGTTGACCATCAGCGATCCGAGCCCTGGAAGGACAAAGACCTTCTCCATCACGGTGCTTACCGCGATGATGATCGCTAACTGGACGCCGATGACAGGCAATAACGGCACCAGAACGTTCTTCAGAACGTAGCGGTGGATAATCAGGGACCGTGGGGTGCCGCGCGCGCGAATGGCCTCGATGAATGGCGAGTTCATTACATCGACCACCACACCTCTTGCATGACGGGCAATTACGGCAATCGCATGGGTTGACACAGCGATGCAGGGCAGCACGAGCGAATATGCCCATAAACTTGGGCTCTCTCGGAACGACACATAGCCCGCAACCGGAAGCCAGCCGAGTTGGACAGCAAAAATGGCCGCCAGTATCAGCGCCAGCCAGAAACTGGGTATGGCAAGCGCAATCGCAACAACTGATGTGACCACGCGGTCAACCATGCTATCCGGCTGCAACCCGGCCAAAAAGCCAAGTGTCAGCCCCGCACTCGTTGCAATGACGGTCGCACCGATCAGAAGCGAAAGCGTAACAGGAAATTTTTCGACGATCTCATCGACGACCGGACGATTGGTGAAAGTCGAGGCTCCGAAATCACCCTGCAGGACACCACCTAGCCAGGTAACAAACTGGACAATAACGGGCTGGTCGAGTCCCAGCGCATGACGCATCGCAGCAACCTTTTCGGGCGGCGCTCCGTCACCCAGTGCAAGCACGACAGGGTCAACCGGCGACACCTGTATGAGCGCAAACACAAACGCCGAAACGAGAAGCAGCGACACCACAGACATCAAAACGCGGACCGCGATCAATCGCGTCATGCAGCATGTTCCCCGTACCCTGCCGCCATCATCTCGCGATCACTTCAAGCGTATTTCGTCGTAGCGAAGGACCGACGGGCGCATCGTTGTCGTGAGAAGCTTTTCAATTTTCTTGGGATCGAAGGCCCAGTGGGTCGGCTGCAGATAGAAATTGCAATCCAGTGCATTGTCATGGATGTACTGTGTCATTTCCTTCCAGATGACTTCCTGCTTCGCGGGATCGGACTCGGCGAGCGCGCGCTCCGCGATAGCATCGAGTTCCGGCACTGTGACCTTGAAGGGATTGCCTACACCCGTCGGACTGAAGCGGAACTGATAATAGTCCAGCGCGCCGATGCTTTCGGTGGCACTGGTGTTGATTTGCAGCGGATAGCGATCCGACTGAAAGTATGTGAAATACTGCCCGGTGGTCATCGATTGGGTGTTTGCGTCGATGCCTACCTGCCTGAGCATCTGGGAAACCAGAGTCATTGTAGTCTGAATGCCAGGATACATCGGCAGTGTTAGCGAAATCTTCGGATTGCCGGCGGCAGCAAGAAATTTCTTCGCTGCTTCCGGATCATACTTATATCCGGTCACCGCCGGATTGTGTCCAACCTGACCCACCGGAAAGCGCTGCGACACGGGCGTCATCGTGCCCTCGAACGAGGCAATCGATATCGCCTGCAGATCGACCGCCGAGCAAAACGCCTTGCGAACATTTACGTCGGCAAACATGTTCTTGCGGTCGAGAAACAAGAAGTGCTGAGTAAGCGTTGGAGCGTAATGAACCTGATAGCCGGCTGACTTCGCCGCAGCGTTCAACGAGGGGGCCATCTCCGTAGCCTGCACCAAACCAGTGCGAAGCGCATTCAAGGCGACATTTGGATCCTGGATAGTGTGCATGACAATCGATTCGACGCCGACTTTCTCAAGCGCCCAGTATTTGTCGAATAGCCGGAATACTTCTTTGGTACCCGGCTGCGAGGCGGCAACGTCATAAACCCATGGGCCCGTGCCGATAGCCTTAGTCCAATCTTTTGTCTCGAGCGCTTTGGGCGAAACCATAAATAGGCCGCGAGTCGCAAGGCGGGACGCCATGGTCGGAGTCGGGCGGCTAAGCTTGAGGGTAAGGTGCGTATCGTCCTTGATGACGATTTCGGAAACCGTTGAAAGCGTCGCAGCCCATTGGGTCCCGGAGTCCTTGATCCACTCAAGGTTTGTCTTGACCGCCGCGGCGTTAAACGGTGTCCCGTCATGAAAGACGACACCAGACTGCAAAGTGAGATTGAGTTCGGTCTGAGTTAGCTCCCAGGACTTCGCCAAACGCGGCTGAAGTGTGAAGCCGTCAGGCGCAACCTGTAACAGACCTTCATAGGGAATACTGGTATGGGTTTCTCCTGATTTAACAAGCGGATTCCAGTTGGTGTTCTGAATTTGGGTTGCATAATTCAGCGTGCCCTTCGGCGCAGCAGCCGCAGCGGCAACAGTGACTGCGAACGCAGCAGTAATCGCACCGAGCGTCTTAAGAGAAAGAAAATTGGCCGTTTGCATGATATACCCTCACCAGCCCCGAACTTGCGCCACTATATGTCCGCGTTGCGCTTGATACTCCGCAAGATCCCATCTTCTCTGATAAACTAGCGGACAGCAATTCCTTTCTGCCGACTTGAATCGAGTAAATGGAGACAGGTCTCCACGTCACATCAATGCTCTGTGTTGTTTGCCGACATAACGCTCATCATAGATTTGCTCGCTCATATTTCGTTTAGCGAAACCCGTGCTCAGCGACGTCGAGGATGCCGGCTTTATCTTTGCCGGCGAGGCCCATCCGCTCAAGCGTACGAGCATGCGTTTCATACTTGTCGCCGGTCATCAGGCTCGTGAAGTCTATCAATGTCGTCAGGGCCGGTGTCGGCACGCCCACTGCCTTACCCAGTTCGCGCATCGGAATGAGTCCGACAGGCACGTCCTCGGCAACATAGTTGGCCTCGAACGACTTCGGCGTTGGCGTGCCGCCATAAGGCCCGTCGGCGTTATAGGTCAGCTTCTGCATTGCCTCGACCCAGGTCGGCTCGCGCACTTTGTAGACGGCGTCGAACCAGTCGATCATCGTCGGCACTTGGATGCCAAAGCCTGCCGCGATCGCAACGCGCTCGTCACTGATCGCCTGATAGACGCGCGCCACCGACGGCGTAACGCCGAAAGAATAGAACGCATACTGCTCACCGTGCTCGACGCGCGTTGCATTCGCCATGACGTTGGCGGTGTGCAGCATGGCGTTGGCGTTCATCAGGCCGGTGTAGAGGATGTTCTTGGCCGGCACCGCGGTCGGAAACAGTGGTCCAAGCACCTTGAACACGGCGTCGATCCGGTTGCCGGGGAACGAGGCAATCTGCAGCCACCGCTTGGTGACGACGTGCTTGAACCTGGTCGGGTCGAGCTTGCGCGCCGAGAATGGATAATTGTCCATTTCAGCAAGATCGATTTTGGCCTTGCCACCAGCGGCATCGAGTGCGCGGCGGAACATCAATGACCCGCCGGTATTGCCCTGGATGAGCAAGATGGTCTGGCCATCGCGCAGCAACGGCGCGAGCGCTTTCGCCACCGCCCCCTGCCGCTGGCCACCAGTGCAGACAAAAATGACATCCGCGCCGTCGACGATATTGGCGAGGTCCGTGCCGATGCGGTCGAGCTTGCCAACGCCAGAGCCAATTCCTTCAATCTCCAACTGCCCGGCCGCCTTGGCGTCGGCAAGCTTGGCCTCATCGATGTCATGCAGCCGCATCGTGTGTCCGGCCGCACCAAGATAGGCGACGGCGAAAAGCCCGCCAATGCCCGCGCCGATAACCGCGATTGTTTTCTTGTCGCTCATTCCATCGCCCTTTTTCTTCTCTCAAACCCCGATCGATGTATCGTCCTTGCGCTGCCAGAACACCAGGCGATGCTGGACCGCGCGCAAGATTGAATGCAGCACCACGCCTATCAGCGACAGCACCACCAGAGTGGCGAAGACGCCGGCAATATCGAAGGCGTAGTTATAATCGAGCAGCAAGCGGCCGAGCCCCGTCGTCGTGCCGACGAATTCGCCGACAATGGTGCCAATGACGCTGAGCACGATGCCGACGTTAAGGCCGGCGAAGATATATGGCAGCGCGTTCGGTAGCTGCACGATGCGGAAGATCTGCCAGGCAGTCGAGCGGTAGCTGCGCATCAGCATGATCTGCTCGGAGCGCACCGAATTGAGGCCCTCGATCGTATTCACCGCG
>DATAIA010000379.1:0-4614 GCA_036262895.1 Xanthobacteraceae bacterium | reverse complement strand
AGCGATGTTAGAGCAGTCATACCTTCCCTCAGTAGAAGACTCGCCCGACCAACTTGCCAGATTTTCCCGAGTTCCCGCAAAGCTGCCGAGTAAGGGGAAAGGAAGTCAGGCTGCAGCAAGGCAAGGCCAGGCAAGATCATCGATCCCTCCGCTTAGGCGTACACATATTACCTCTGCGGGTCGGTCTTGTTGCAGCTCCTGAGCGCGGTCCGAAACCGGAACCGGCAGCTGAGGTCTCTTCTCTGAGACATGTGATGTCCGATCCGCTCAGTTCGAGCGCCGCCGCCCTTCGTCAGAAACCCGAATTCGAACAATTGGCAATTTTCGGTGGTATAGGCCATCGAGCAAAATCAAACGATGGCCTTCAGCTGGCCAACGCTCGCGAGCATGGCCGGATACGATTGGATATACGCAATCGGAATTGCCACCGTCATCTTTCGTTGGTCTGGCCCTTCTTGTGCTCACGCCGTAGCTACTGCGAAAATAAGAGACGGCCCAGCTTCGGCACTAACCAGATCCGCCCCGCTTCCGGGTCCCCGGCCTTGGCAGCTGGAAGACTACAGAAGCTCTTCTCGACTTTCATGATGAAAATTAGTTCTAGTCGATGAGCATCGCGATTGATCAAATTGCGAAAAAGCGTTGAGCGACCGCCGGCTACTTTCAACAAGCTCTACGGCGTCGTGGAAGACGCTGGCGCCGCCTGCGGCTCTTCGCGACGCTTGAGTGCGTTGCACAATTAAACCGTTGTTCAATTTTGGGTGTTAAGGCGAACTAGCGGAAGGTGTAGCCCGACTATTCAGATAGTGCAGATGGAACAGCGTAATGCCCGGCGCGTCGCATTCGAACGAGGCTTCCCAGCAAACATAATGGCGATCGATGGGACATGGTCGCGGCCGTGCACAATGCAAGATGTTTCGGAGACAGGCGCTAAATTGAAAGTGGAGGGCTCCATCAAAGGTCTTCCGCTAAGGGAATTTTTTCTCGTGCTTTCGACTTTCGGGAAGGCATATCGACGTTGCGAATTAGCTTGGGTAAATGGGGAGGAGATGGGCATCACCTTTATCAGAGCGGCTAACGCGAAAAAGCAATCAAAGTCGCCAGCGCCTTAACGGTTCGGCGAAGAGCCAACAACGCAGAGGACAAGACACAAAGCCTCGGAGATGGTCTCTCCGGGGGTAGATCGCCCTGATCGGGTACGTCGCCAATCCATCGAGGTTGCTATCTGTATTGCCCCACCATCAGAACCAACGTGGCGGCTATCGGCAGCAGCGTTTGATTTATAGTTATGATGTCCAAACCTTTTCCGAAGCGCAACAGGTTCTTTGCGCTCCTATCTCAACTGACGTTGGATCATCCGCGCCCGATCGATCTCGCTGCGAGCCGCCCGGGTTTAGGCCAACGCAACAGATATGCTCCGCGACCGAGTGCGGCTTATTCTCCCCAACGAAACCGTGAAGCCGATGTGCGTCACGTGGCTCCGAGCCGGAGAGTTTCATGTCGTCCCCTCCCACAGAGCTCTTGAACGTCGGCAACCCCGACTGATGGGCCGATACTTGAAGTGCGGCTTCGCATGGAATTGGCCACCTCTACTGCGTCATCGCAAATGATCGCAGGTTATCGTTCGCACGCGAACTTGAAAGACGATCCGACTACGCCGACAGCACCCTGTGAAATAGAATGAGTTGGGCCGGCAGCAGATTGCGCGCTGGCTGGGATGAAGCCCTTCATTCAAGCGAAGCTGGTTCCGACCAGTTCCACCGTCGCCGTTGTGTACATCGAACATTTGAAGCGTCGAACTGTTCGACCCCCTTCGGTGATTTGGACTGGTAGCAGGAGCTTCTCTTGCACCCAGGTCACTGGTTCGCCTCTGCCCCTGTCGATAGTCAGCACGCCGAGTTCGACCAGCTTGCGGTTATCGGGCCCGGGTCTTGACGAACCCTTGGTGCAATCCCCGGCGGCAGCGAGTTGCGCCTTGAAGCCGAAGGTCACCGGTCCCTGCTTCAGTCGTGCGGGCGGCTCCTCAATCAAGTAGACCCGCGTCAGCTTCGCAGCCTCGCCCTTGTCCAGATGCACGACCTTTTCGGGAATTGCGGACGGCCGTCGCTGACCCGCCTTGTTGACGAACACGAGCATATTCATGCCGGAACAGGCCTAGAGGGCAAACCTGCAGGGGCGCCGACCGTGGCTAAGGCAGATGGAAAGTGGAGTGGCTTGCCCATTGCTCAAGCTTCGTCGGCTTGACTGCTTCCCGCGGACTTGCGCTATCGCCACAAGCAGCTCGCCAAACTCCTCGCCTGTCGAGACGGGAAGGAGATGTCCGTGTCGCTGCCGTCGGGCAAGTGAAACTTCACCATGCCCAGCGGATCGCCCGCGCTCGGAGCTTCCGGAAAGCGAGCCGAGCGGTGCGTGGCGGCTTGTGGCCGACGATGGTAACTCGCTGCTCGTCTATCGAGGTGTTCTCGAGCTGTTGCGTGTGTCGGACGACGCCGGGTGGTTGGCGAGCACGACGTCGGGCTTGTGCGCATCGAGCGCCTCAGGAAGATCACCGAACAGAGGAGATCACCGAACAGGCCGTGTGGATGGTGAGTCGACGTAAGCTGCGTCCTATCAGCGGCCGCAGAAAGTGATCTGAAAGTTGCGGGACAGCGGCGCTGCAGCCCCCACGGCTGAGGGGAGTGTAGGCGTAATCGCTTCTTCGGGTGAGGTGATCCAAGAGTAAATTCTACGCGTTTCCGTCAGCAAGCAAAGCTGACTGATCCATGAATCCCACAGTCTCGAAGATTTGCCAGGAAATGGCTGGCCGGGTGCTCGAACTGCAGCGTGGTCTCAACACGCCGGAGCGGCGGTTGGAATTGGCAGACGAGTTGCAAGCGACAGTAGAGAAGTACGTTGCGTTCGAGCGCCGGAAGACCAGTGTTTCGGACCGAAGGGGCAAGTGAGCAGCCGCTGATCAGACCAAAGTTCCCAAAAGCACTCGCCTTTGCACGCCTGTTTTGCTGACATCCTTATGCTTTTTTCTCTCACGGCGGCAATACCTTGGGAACTCTCCTTGGCAATTTCTTATAGGGCCGTGATTTTACGGATACAGCCAACTCAGAATGAGCAGTGTCTACTGGGCCCGGCATTCCAGCCAAAGGGGACGATTATGAGAAGCGGAATCTTTGCCGGCGCCGCCGTGGCGGTCTTAGCGATGAGCACGAGTGGGTACGCGGCCGACATGGCAGCCAGGCCTTACGTTAAAGCGCCGCCGCCGGCGGTAGCATCCGTCTACGATTGGAGCGGTTTTTACATCGGCGGCAACGGGGGATACGGTACGAGCCGCAACTGCTGGAGTTTTGTGAGCTTCGCGGGGGCGCCGTTCACGGCAGGCGAGGGATGTCACGATGCAGATGGTGCTGTCGCGGGCGGACAGATCGGCTATCGATGGCAATCGGCCTCGTGGGTGTTCGGATTGGAGGCTCAGGGCGACTGGGCCGACCTGCGTGGCTCGCGAGTTTCATCGCCCGCCTTCGTGGTTGTGCCGGGGGATTTGACGATCAACTCCAGAGTGCACGCCTTCGGCTTGTTCACCGGCCAGGTCGGCTGGGCTTGGAACAATGTGCTGCTTTATGCAAAGGGCGGCGCAGCTGTTCTGGACAATCGCTACTTCCACACCTTCACGGCTACCAATGCCTTGATTAACACCAGCAGCGATACGCGGTGGGGCGCCACCGTGGGTGCAGGCTTGGAATTCGGCTTCGCTCCCAACTGGTCTGTCGGCGTGGAATACAATCACATCTTCCTCGATCGTGAGACGCGAAGCTTTGCGGCCGCGCCTGCGGGCGTCGCCACGACCAATAGCATCGGTCAGGATGTGGATATGGTCATCGCCAGGATCAACTATCGCTTCGGCGGCCCGGGCGTCGTTCGATATTGAGGGCGGCGCTCAAATCTAACGAATAGAAGCGAACCGAGCTTCTCCGGGTGCAGACGTCGCCGATCGTGCTTCAACGGTCGGCGACTTTTCAAAGTTGCCGTAGGAGCTCGTTTGCGATCTTCGTCTGAATCGAAGGGCCCTGTGTGGATTGGGTTATCTGCTTGCTCACCTACTCCGTGCTTCACATAAAACTGAAGAAAAGTTTGCAAGTGCCTGATTCTTCTTACATTGCGTTCCGTCGGTAACGCGGTTATGCGCGGGCCTCCTTGATGGAAAAGAGTGCCAACGGTGGATGTGAGCCAAGCAATTAGTCTGATCGTTTAATAGTGCGGCAAGCACCACGCTAGTCATCAGTTCCTAGGTAATCCGCTCGTCTGCAGGTCGACCTGCTTCATTTCCTTGTAGACGAGCATCGACTCGGACTGCGGAGGGCAAATAGTTGGCGGGGAAGACGATAGGTTCCGAGTCAACGGATTGGTGGGGCAGGAAGCGCGGCAGTGCTTGACTAATGGAGACGGGTTGAACCTTTCGCTTCACCCGTTCGCCTCGAACTGCATGCGCGCGTTCAGGGCGTTTCAAGCCGACCGGGATGATACCGCTCCGCGTTCGATGGTCAGGTAACGTCCCGGCCTTAAGCGTCGACATAACTGAGGACCGCCCTCCGTTGACGACGGAGGACTATTTGCACTCGATCCTTC
>DATAIA010000378.1:0-2947 GCA_036262895.1 Xanthobacteraceae bacterium | reverse complement strand
CAGGTGATGGGCATGAATGCGTTGAAAGGACTGCGGAGACTTTTACGCATCGTGCGATGCACAAAAGGCGTCAAGAGAGCTTGCTGAACGAGCTGTCTCGGACCTAAGTGTCTGTCCGGAGAGTTCTTGAATCTTATGAATCACCTGTGATTCAAGAGTAGTGGCCTGATTCGAGGAGGGGTCACCGATGTGGACGAGCAAGAACCGCGCCCGTTACGACCGCAGCAAGTTGCGATATCCGAGCGATCTGACTGACGACGAATGGGGATTGGTCGAACCGCTGATCCCGCCGGGCAAGACTGGCGGTGGCAAACGCACGGTGATTATGCGGGAGGTCGTGAACGGCCTGATGTACATTCTCTCGACCGGCTGTCAGTGGCGCGCGATCCCGAAAGACCTTCCGCCGAGAAGCTCGGTCTACGACTACTTCGATCTGTGGACATATGACGGCACGTTGGAACGAATCCACCACGCGCTCTATGAACAGTGTCGCGAACGAGATCAGCGGGAAGCCAGTCCGACCGCCGCCATCATCGATAGCCAGAGCGTGAAAAGCGCAGAAAAAGATGCTATGGGGTAAGCGGCGAGACAGCTGTAAAATCGTCGCTTCGATCAACTTGCAATTGACGGAGCTCCCAATGCGGAAACCCCACGACAATAGTAAAGCCAGTCCCGCCGCCTTCATGCAGGATAACACGCTGATCGCGGTCATTGAACTCAGTTTATCGAGCTGGCTGGTCGCCGGGCTGATACCGGGAGTTAGCCGGGAACCGCTGAAGAAATTGGAGCCGAACCCGGAAGACCTGGTGAAACTGCTGCATCGCTGGCGGGATGAAGCAATTGAGGCCGGCAGGCTGATCACCCGGATTGCCGTGGCGTACGAGACTGGGCGCGATAGTTTCTGGCTGGCTCGCTGGCTCCGGGAACGCGACATAGATGCGCATGTCATCCACGCCAACAGCGTGACCGTATCCCGCGAACATCGGCGAGCTAAAACGGATCGGCTCGATACGGCGATGTTGAAGCGCGGCTTCCTTGGTTGGCTACGTGGTGAGCGAGGCCATTGCACTGTTGCAATTGTCCCGACCATGGAGGAGGAGGATGCCAAACGCCCGCATCGTGAGCGCGAGGGATTGGTCCATGAACAAACCCGTGTGGTCAATCGCATGAAATCAGCCTTGGTTCAGTTTGGCGTCCGTAACTTCAATCCCAAGCTACGCAAGGCGAGCGTGAAGCTGGAAACTGTCCGCACACCAGAGGGCAAGTCCTTGCCGCCCAACACGATCGCCGCTCTTCGACGGGAGATGGAGCGGTTGAAGATCATCAAGGAACAAATCAAGGCAATCGAGCAGGCCCGGCTGCAGCAGTTTGAACAAAAGCCGGAGGCTCTTACGAACAGGATGGTTTATCTGTTGGTACGGATTTACGGGCTTGGTTTGGAGACGGCCGATCTTTTGGTGCACGAGCTTTTGTCCCGAACGTTACGCGATCGCAAAGCTGTAGCCCGTTATGCCGGATTGACCGGCTCACCGGATGAAAGCGGCTCAAAGCGACGAGAAAAGGGCCTTTCTCGCTCGGGCAACGCGCGGGTACGCAAAATCATGATCCAGCTGGCCTGGCGCATGGTGAAGTTCCAGCCCGACAGTGCTCTGGTACAATGGTTCAAACAACGCACCGAGAATGCAAAGGGAACACGCAAGCCGATGATTGTAGCGCTTGCCCGCAAGCTCATCATTGCCCTGTGGCGCTATGCGAATGACGGCGTCCTACCGGAAGGCTTCAGGCTGCATTCAGCGGCGTAAGCGGCAACAGGAAGAAAGAAGAAATACCAGGTTTTGGCAGCTCGGCGCACATAGCGACGAAACGGCCCAAAAAACGATCCGAGGTAGCGGCAGCCCGCCGTCCCCCCATGGTTTTTGCACCGGGAAAAAGAATGGGCTGCTGCTGCTTCGGAGCCTCGCCTTCGATGCGTATAGTTGCATCATGGTTCGGATCCAACGGATCCACCGTATATAAGGATGTGGCGACCGGTTTTTTTACAACCATCGTCAACTTGAAAGCGGGCTCCACCTCGTGTCGCTGTGTTGTTCTAAGTCAAGTGATCGGCCGCCGCCGCCTGACTCGTGTGGGTCGATCGGCGTCGGCCGATCACCACCCAATCGCCAGTACGAGTGGCACGAAAAAAGTGGCACGAAAAAAAGGAAGCAGCACTTGACTTCAAACGTCCCATATAAGGGGGGCGTGCATTGATCCGCACGGGTACGATGCGGGCAAGAAGATCAAAGGCAAGAAGCGGCACATTCTTGTCGATACAGTAGGCCTCCTGCTCCACGCCATCGTTCATCCGGCCGACATTCAAGACCGCGATGGAGGGGTTCTCGTCATGGCGACCCTGTTCGGTATGTTTCCATTTTTGAAGACGTTGTTCGCCGACAGCGGATATCAAGGACCGAAATTTGCGAAAGCGCTTGGAAAGGTTCTGCCGCATCTCAACATTGAAATCGTCAAACGTTCCGATCGAGTCAGCGGATTTGTGGTGTTGCCCAAACGCTGGATCGTCGAGCGCACCATTGCGTGGCTCAATCGCTGCCGAAGGCTTGCCAAGGATTGGGAGAATCTCAACCGAAAAGCTCTGGCGTTCTTGCGCCTCGCCTCAATCCGCCTCATGCTCAGAAAACTATGCAATCCAGCCTGAAGTCTCCGGACGGACTCTTAGGTACGTTTACCTATGTCTCCGGGTTGGACAATAATTGCAATGGTGAGCGCGGAGGGACTCGAACCCTCGACCCCATGATTAAAAGCCTGGGGTCACGCGCGTAATATCAATCCGCATTCCGACATTTCTCCCTTTCGGTCCGGCATTGAACCGAAAGGAGAATTCGACCGTGTCGGAATGCGACAGTAAACCCGTAACGCCAAATCCGTTGGTCGTCGAGCGCGACGACGG
>DATAIA010000377.1:0-2644 GCA_036262895.1 Xanthobacteraceae bacterium | reverse complement strand
AGATCAGCTCCATATGCCCGAAACCACCCTCGAGCTCTTCGATGCCATGCCCGAGCAGGATTTCCCGGGCGTCGAGCGCCGTGTCGTGCTTGCGTTCGAGCTTGCCTATGGTGTGGCGGATGATCTCGTTGCCCTTCGCATCATAGATCAGCATGGCCAGCGGCAGGTTTTCCTGCGCCGTCGACATCGGGGTGGGGAGTGCGACGCTGCGCCAGCGGTCGAGCGGCAAGATCGGTGCGGGCAAAATGTAACCTTTGCCCATAACATTGGCGAGGCCGGGAATGTTCGGGTCGGTCTGCAGGTCCGAGCGCTCGACATTCACGTGCGCCATACGCTGCCGACCGTTGGCGGCGAAAACCTCGTAGCGCGGGCGAACGAAATATTGCCCCGCCTGCACCTCGAGCTGCTGCGGCCATTTGGCATCGGGAATGAGAGATGAGACATCCAGCGCGTAAGTCGCGAAGGGCGCGATCGGCTTATTCAATTTCGCAATGTCCTTCGAACCCATCCGGTTGAGCCCAATGGCGTTGGCCGGAATCGGACACGAATGGCTGTTCTGGACCCACAGCACAACTTTTTCGTCCTTTTTCGGCGCGGGCAGGCCGGCATAGAGCTCGGATGGGAACGGATTTGCATCGTGCGTGCAGGATAGGATCGAGTCATCGTCGCCGTAGGTATCGAGCGCGTATTTGACAATATCGTGCCCCGCCACGCCCGTGACATGCGCGAACAGGCTGCCCGTGAATTCCGGCAGCTTGAACCGCGCGCGGACTTCCTTGCTGTCAACCGCGATGATGTGCGTGCCGTCCGTATACTTCTCTTTCCACTCGGCCAATTGTTTTCCGTCCGCATCAAACAGGCAGAACCATGCGCCGGTGTTCTTGGCGCCGTAGCCCGACCAGTAATTGGCGGTGACGAGCCGCGTATGGTGCGGGCCGGTATCACGGAAAAAGACGAAGTTCGTGGCGAAGTTGAGCGTGTTCAGATACTGGCGCGGATTGGTCAGCATATCGTCCGGCAGACGCGCTTCATCCAGCACCGCCACTTCGGCTTTCGCCGGAACCAGATGACGTATATGGGACAGCGGCAACGCGGAATCAAATACGCACACGAAAATCGTTTTGGCAGCGCTGCGCGGCAGGTTCGCGACCGGCTGCGTCTCGTGGCCGAGCGACTTCTTGCCGACATCGGCGAGGTTCTGGACGTAGACGCCGGCAACCTTGATCGATGAAAGATCGTAAAGCGCTTCAAGTTCCGAAAGCTGCCCCTGCGGGTCGTAGATCGCGACCGGTCCGGAAACAGCGAGCTTTTTGATCAAAGCATGAATCTTCGGCGCTGCGAGCGGGTGACCCAAGGCCTTGAACGCGGCGTTGCCACCGCTGCTATTGCTGAAAGTCTTTATTTTCAATGACATAGGGATTCCCCGTATTCGATCGAAACTGCTGATGCGTATTTAAAGGACTGGAGGCACGTTATTCAAGTTTTCCTTCATTCTGCGGCGACCTGGTTTTTCAGGGTGCCAACGTTCTCGACGCTCACTTCCACCTTATCCCCATCCTTCAGGAAGACCGGTGGTTTGCGGGCGAATCCGACACCCGACGGCGTGCCGGTGAATATGACGTCGCCCGGTTGCAGCGTTATAGCCTCCGACGCCGCCGATACGATCGCAGCCGTATCAAAGATCATCTCGGCCGTGTTGCCGTCCTGCATGAGCTGGCCGTTGACGCGGCTTTGCACTTTCAGACCCTTCGCGCCCGCCGGCAATTCTTCGGGCGTTACGATGTACGGTCCCAGCGCGCCGCTGCGGTCGAAATTCTTGCCTAGCGTGAATTGCGAGGTGCGCTTCTGGTAGTCGCGCACGGATCCATCCATGCCGGTTGTGTAGCCAAGTACATGGTCCAGCGCCTGTTCGCGCGGGATATAACGCCCGCCCTTGCCGATGATAATGACCAGCTCCGCCTCAAAATCGAGCTTCGTTGATACGCGCGGCAGAAGGATAGGCTCATCGTTGGCAACCAGCGAGGAGATATAACGCACGAAGAAATTCGGGAACTCCGGCGGCGGCATCTTTCCTTCAGCCGCATGCTCGTGATAATTCACGCCCACGCACAGGATTTTACTTGCAATAGTGGCCGGAACTGTCGCCCTCGGTGCAGACAGCGGTCGATCCATCAGGGCCGCCTTTGCACCATACTTATGCAGAACCGGAACGGCATCCGCCCATGAATAATCCTCCGCCAGCCCGAATATCTTTCCGTCCTTCTCCACACCTGCTTTCGGGCCGTCCGGCGTCTTATAGGCAAATATGCGCATATCAGTGCCCCATCTCGTTCAATAAGTTCTTCTTATCCTGCGTTCGCCGGAGGATCAGGACCATAAACCATGCTAGCAGAAAAGGCGCGACGGGAACTCCCAGTGCTGTGCCGATCAGCCGCGAGAATATCGGTAGCAACCAGACCGCCAGCAGCGTGATTTTCTCCCAAGGCCGAAATCCTTCGCGCAGCCCGAGCGCCGTCAGCCATGCGATCGGCAACGCCAGCACCACAAGGTCGTAATCGAGGACATAGGGGGTGGCTATCACAGTCGCCACCACCAGCATCGCCGCCTTGAGTTCGATGGCCGCCGACTTACTCCATGCCCATAT
>DATAIA010000376.1:0-5043 GCA_036262895.1 Xanthobacteraceae bacterium | reverse complement strand
GTTGCCATCCAGCCCCAAAATAAGATCGTCCCCAGCCGTACCAGGCAATGAGTCATCACCGTTCGAGCCGGTGATTGTGGTCGTGGCCGCCAATACAACGATGTTTTGCGTCACCGTCGCCCCGGAATCGAGCAGGGCTTTATTGTCTATGAAGGTTTCTCCGGTGTTGGGATCAACAATGGCGCCGGTATCAGGATCGATGTCGACGCCGCGCGCTGTATGGTGGGCGGCGTGCTTTCTAACGGGCGTCATTGCAGATGCCATTACGAATCCCCTTCAGCTTGTTGATTGATGGATTGGGGACGGAGTAACCGCCCCATTTAAACAGCCGGATATCTAGGTCGAAGAGCAACGAGGAAGGATGTCAGTCCGTGAAGTGCGCCCGGTTTCCGACTTGGATGCGTCGGATGCCGGACTCGAAATAGATATCCGTCATGCCGGCCGAATGACAACCATTAGGAGAGTGATAATCGACTTAGAGGAGCGTTTTTCTACCAACTGTTGCAGTTCTGCCACTTTTGGTAGCTCGAAAGGAACAGTTCCTCGGCTGATTGAATCCGGATTTGCACTCTGGGAGGGAAAGGGCCCCTATCGAGCATGGCCTCGCGCTTCGAAACGCGGAGCCGCGTCCTGCGCTTGCGATGAGGACCTTCAACAGCGCCTATTTCGCGCTGAGCTCCGGCTCGCATCCGATCAGCCGCGCCAATTGGCGCAAGCGCGAGTAGAGCCGCTCACCGGCAAGGGCACCGAGCTTGCCTTCCAGTTTGAGAACCAGCTTGCCGCGCCGCACCACCATGGGAGCACGCGGAAGTACACCCGGCATGGCGGCTGAGACAAGAAATGCGACCCGCATGGCCGCACCGAGCACACGGGCGCGATCAATCAAACGGGTCGATGCAAGTTCGCGCAGACGTGGCGATAACTCGTCGTCGATCAGTCCGACATGGCGGAAGAACACTGCAAGCGCCAGGAAAGCGCGGCCCGGGTGATCGATGCCGATAAAACCGGCATGCGCAATAATGTTGAGCGATTGCTCGCCACGATAGTCCGGATGGGCGCGCCAGCCGATATCGGCCAGCAAACATGCAGCACGACGATAGCGCTTTTCGTCCGCGGTTTCGTCAACTCCCGACGAAGCCATAAAGCGATCCGTCCAATCGAGAAGTTCTTCGTCGTGGTGCGGCGAGCGCGAACGCAAGACGTTGAGATCCTGCGCGGCGTCGAGCAGAGGATCGCTCTTGCGTTGCTTTGCATCAAGCTGCGAATAGAGCAGCCCCTCGCGCACGCCAAGCGCGGAGATGACGATCTGCTTAGGTTTGGCAATCCGCACGATGTGTTCGAGCACGAGTGCTGCATAGGCCAGCAACGGACGGCGCGCATCGGAGACGACCTCGATCCGCGACAGCACTTCCGGATCGACGCGATGCACCAGCCGGGAAAATTCCAGAGCCTCTTTCGCGGGGATCACATAACCATGCATGACGTGCAGGGGATAGCCCGTCTGCCACATGTGCAGCCGCGCCAACGCACGCCACGTACCGCCAACGGCATAGAACGTGCGGCCCGCGCCGGCACGCAACTCCGGAAGATCCGACAGCGCCTGTTCGACAATCTTCTCGGCTTTCTTGAGCGATTTCGCCGATGTGTCCTGCAAGGCAAGGCCGCCAAGCGGCAAGGTGATGCCCTGTTTGACCTTGGTGCCGTGCACATCGACAAGCTCCAGCGATCCACCACCGAGGTCGCCGACAATGCCGTCCGCGCGGTAAAAGCCTGAGACAATTCCAAGCGCCGAGTAATGCGCCTCTTCCCGCCCTGACAACATATCGACTTTGGCGCGACAAATCCGTTCGGCAGCGGCAATGAAGTCCGCACCGTTTTTTGCCTCCCGGCATGCCGCAGTGGCAATAACCCAGAGGCGCCTGACTTTGGCGATATCGCAGATTGCACGAAAGCGGCGCAGTGCGGCTAACGCTTTCTCGACTGCATCAGAAGGCAACAAGCCGGTTGTGCGGACCTGACGCCCCAGACCAGCCAAAACCTTTTCGTTGAAGATCGGCGTCGGGCTGCGCGAGAGCCCTTCATAAACAACGAGCCGAACGGAGTTCGATCCGATATCAATGACGGCGATCGGCGGCCCATGGTCAAGCCGACCTTGGGCCGCTTTAGCCTTGGTGCGCCGAGGCCGAGCCTTACGCGCGGTCACGTTGGCGTACAAGGCTGCGGGGCGAGGATTCTTTGAGCGATTTGCCACGGCCGGAAAGGCTCGGATTGGTCATGAAGTATTTATGGGCGTTGAACGGCTCTTCGCCCGATGCGGCTTTTATGCGTGTCGAAGTGCCATCGGGCAAGAACCTCCAACTTTGTTCGTTGTCCTTGAAATTAGCGATCATGATTTGATCGAGCACTTGCTCGTGCACGGTCGGATTGAGAATTGGGCAAAGCACCTCGACACGACGATCGAGATTGCGCGGCATCATGTCGGCGGAAGAGATGTAAACCGCGGCTCTCGGATGCGGCAGGCCATAGCCATCGCCAAAGCAGAAGATGCGGCCATGCTCCAGGAAGCGTCCGACAATCGATTTGACCCGGATACGATCCGAGAGACCCGGCACGCCCGGACGCAGACAACATATTCCGCGCGCGATGAGGTCTATTTCGACACCTGCCTGCGATGCAGCGTAAAGCGCATCGATGATCACCGGATCAACGAGCGCGTTCATCTTCATCCAGATCGCTGCCGGCCGGCCCGCCTTGGCATGGGCGATTTCGTTGTCGATATGACCGAGAATGCGTGACTTCAAGCTGAACGGCGATACCGCCATTTTTTCAATATCGGCAGGTTCGGCATAGCCGGTGATGAAGTTGAAGATGCGGGCCACATCGCGTGCGATCACCGGATCGGCCGTGAAGAACGAAAGATCCGTGTAAATGCGGGCGGTCACCGGATGATAGTTTCCACTGCCAACATGGACATAGGAGAGAAGCGAGCCGCCTTCGCGACGCACGACGAGCGAGAGCTTGGCATGTGTTTTCAGCTCGATGAAGCCAAACACCACTTGCACGCCGGCGCGTTCAAGGTCGCGCGCCCAGCGGATATTGGCCTCTTCATCAAAACGCGCCTTGAGTTCGACAAGCGCGGTGACCGACTTCCCGGCTTCCGCCGCTTCCGCAAGCGCCTTGACGATGGGACTATCCGATGACGTGCGATAGAGCGTTTGTTTGATCGCAACGACATTGGGATCGCGAGCCGCCTGATTGAGAAACTGCACCACCACGTCGAAGGACTCATAGGGGTGATGAACCACGAGATCTTTCTGGCGGATCGCGGCGAAACAATCGCCGCCATGATCACGGATACGCTCCGGAAAGCGCGGATTGTAGGGCACAAACTCAAGATCGGGCCGATCAAGCCGCGTGAGCTGTGCGAGTTCATTGAGCGCGAGCACGCCATCGACCAGAAAGATTTCATCCTCCGCTACAGCCAAAGCGCGTTGCACAAAACGGCGCAGCTCGGTCGGCATCGCCGCATCAAGCTCCAGGCGGATCACTGAACCGCGACGGCGACGCTTGAGCACCGATTCAAACAGACGAACGAGATCTTCCGCTTCTTCTTCGATTTCGATTTCAGAATCTCTGATGACCCGGAAAGCACCCTGCCCCTTCACTGCATAGCCCGGAAACAAGCGAGAGATGAACATGCCTGTGAGTTGTTCGAGCGAAATCAAGCGCACAGACGCGCTGTCTTCGCCTGAAGGCAGCCGAATGAAGCGATCGATCTTATTAGGAACGCGGATCAGCGCATTCATCGCCTTGCCGTCGCTCGCGCGTGCAAGCTGCAGGGCGATGGAAAAGCCGAGATTGGGAATAAACGGGAATGGATGTGCCGGATCGATCGCAAGCGGTGTGAGAACCGGAAAAACGTGGTGGAGGAAATGATCCTCAAGCCAAGCCCTCTCCTGCTTCGTCACCTCGGGCGCATCGACCAGCGAGATGCCATTCTGCCTCAAACTAACGCGGAGTTCGCGCCAACGCGCCTGCTGATCATGTGCCAGCGATGTCACCACCTCGCCAATGCGGCCAAGCTGTTCGGCGGGGCTCAAACCATCCGGACTTTTCGTGGCAATGCCCGCGCGGACCTGCCCCTTGAGGCCGGCGACGCGCACCATGAAAAACTCATCGAGATTGTTTGCGGAAATTGACAGGAAGCGTACCCGCTCCAACAGCGGATGGCCTTCGTTGGCGGATTCATCGAGAACGCGACGATTGAATTGCAGCCAGGACAATTCGCGATTGATGAAACGTTCGGGGCTGGTGCGAATATCGGGCGCGCGCGTTTCGGCCGCGGCGGCCTGCTCGGCACGACGCGACGACAACGGTTCATTAAGCATGACAAGCGCTTCGGCAGATTCAGCCATGGTTTTTCGGCGCCCCAGGCGCGTTCAGAACGGGTTACCCACCACTATAACGGCTGGGTATGTCATCCAGGTAAACATGATGCCGCTTGACCCCAGGGGGTCGTCAAGGCTCGTCTGACCGCAGGATTTCGGCAGCCAGCGCCCGGGTCACCGGCCGTTTTTGGCGGAGAGCTTCACGGTCAAGGTTCGCCACCGCGAGCTGCGCGGCGGCGAAGGAGCGTTCGATCCGCGCCGCCAGGAATCCGATCAGCGTATCGTCGACTGCTAACTGACGGTCGGCAAACAGCTTGACCAACACCGCCCGCAACAGCGCATCATCAGGCGGTTCGAGCGTAATCACCGGAAGGGCGCGCAGGCGCGAGGTAAGATCCGCAATGCGTGGAGACCACGTTGCAGGCGCCGTGCGCGCAGTCAACAACAGGAAAGCTCCCTCCTCGCGCGCAAGATTGAGCAGATGAAACAAAGTCCGTTCGGCAAGATCGGTCTCGAGCAGATCTTCCACGACCAGAGCTCCGGTTGAGAGAGCCGTCGGCAAATCCGTTTCTTCCAAGACACGGCCCGACAGAAAACGAGCCCCGCTTACTTCCCCCCATATGGCCGCGAGATGGCTTTTCCCCGATCCCTGCGG
>DATAIA010000375.1:0-6051 GCA_036262895.1 Xanthobacteraceae bacterium | reverse complement strand
TCCACGGCGGCGCGGCGGTCTGTAACCTTGACGTTGCGCCAGCCGCGATGCGGATCAAAGGTGACGAAGAGATTGATGGTGCCGTTGCGGCGGTACTCGTAGTCATAGCGCTCGCGCTGTCCCGGCTGGGCCGGGATCGGCGGACGCACCTCGCCGATGAGTTGGACCGGGGTCTCGTCGAAGCAGACCAGCGGCCGTTCGGGATCCGGCGCTTCGGCGTAGAGATCGAGCACGTCCTCCATGCGCGCCACCGTGTCGCCGTCATAAGCCACGCCAGCCGGCATGAAGATAGCGGTCTTCGGCAGGCGGCCTGCTTCAAAATGGCTTTAAAGGGCGTGTCCTCAAACCACAGCAGTTTGATGCGGCTCTCAAACGGCTTCAGTTCCCGTTGGTTCATTCAGCCAGAACCTCTCGTTCGGTAAAGCTCCGTTAATTATGACAGCGGTGTGGGTGTCGGGTAGCAGGCGAAGAATGTTCTCGAACACCGCCGGGAGTCGTGAGCGACTGCAACTACGGTGTCATTTGCGGTGGGGCCGCGGAGCGGACGCGGCGCTTTTCGACTGCCGTCAGAACCATCGGAATTTCTGGGAAGAGCTTGCTGCGGTGACGCTGAATGAAGTTAACGGCTGGCGCGCCAATGCAAACGATTAGGTCAGGCGGGCGCTTGGCATAGTGTCAAGGAACTCAACGAACGGCGCTTCGGGATTTTCATCACTTGATCGAGCGTCACTAAGGCATGGTCACTGATGCTCAATGGCCATCGCGACCGCTTGGTAAGTTCCATGCGGATGCTTTTGGCGTACTCGCCCTACGGACGGAAGTCTTGTCCGAAAGAATGCGTTCGGCTCCGCGGCGTCGGCAGCAGTCAGGACGCCAGGAAATTGCGCCAAGCAAATGACGAGGAACATGCCCGTCCAGCCCTTGACCGTCCGACGGTGATAGACCGCTGTGCTGGGATTAGTCAGTACCTTTCGGGGTTTCAGCCCGGGCAATGTACCTATGCGGCGACTCGATTCCAGCAATATCCGGTGCCAATACGGCTGCTGCCATTGTTCGATACGTTCACGAGTTAGGAAATCCTACGATCAAACCTCATGTCAGCCCATCAAAGCACGGTTGGATATGACGGGGATAGCGCCAACGTCGCGCTGGCGTCATAAACGCAGGACTTGCTGTTTTTGCATCGTCAGGTCAGGCTTCAGAATTGGGCCAGGAAAGATCCGGCGGAGCAGTGAGGGCACCCATGCAGCCTACCACGCAATATGCCAAGAGCGGCGATGTTCACATCGCCTACCAGTTGTTTGGCGGTGGTCCGGTCAATCTGATTATGGTCCCAGGGTTTGTATCGAACGTAGAGAATTATTGGGACGAGCCCGATCTCGCTCGGTTTTTGAACCGTTTGGGTACCTACGCCCGGGTGGTAACTTTCGACAAGCGCGGGACCGGCATGTCGGATCGCGGCGGAGAGCTTCCCGGCCTCGACCAACGTATGGACGATCTTCGCGCAGTCATGGACGCCGCCGGCATAGAGCAGGCGGCCCTTCTTGGGATTTCTGAAGGCGCTCCGCTGTCCATCTTATTTGCCGCAACCTATCCGGATCGTTGCCGCGCGCTGGTACTTTACGGAAGCTTTTCACGGTTTTCCCACTGGTTCCCCACAAACGAGGCGCTCGAAGCCTTCTTCGGTTATGTTGATCAGGCATGGGGGACCGGCGGTAGCGTGCAGAAATTCGCGCCTTCGCGCGCAAATGACGCCGCTTTCCAACGCTGGTGGGGACGCAACGAGCGGCTGGGGGCCAGCCCGGCCGCCGTGAAGGCTCTTATGAGCATGAACAGCCAAATCGAAATCAGCGGCATCCTTCCGGCCGTTCGAGTACCAACACTTGTGATTCACCGGACTGACGACAAAACAGTCAGTGTGGAGGGCGGACGCGACGTGGCAGCGCACATTCCTGGCGCCCGTCTTTTTGAGCTGCCGGGACCCGACCACATTTTCTACGTAGGAGAAAACGCAGACGAAATTGCCGATGCGATTGAGGAATTTTTGACGGGTTCAAGGTCTCCGGTCTCGGTTGATCGCGTCCTCGCTACGGTTCTCTTCACCGATATCGTGGGCTCAACGGAGAAAGCTGCTGCACTTGGAGATAAACGCTGGCGAGACCTTCTCGACAGCCATCATGCGACGATCCGGCGCAATCTTGCGAGGTTTCGAGGCCATGAAGTAAAAACTACTGGGGACGGCTTTCTTGCCACCTTTGACGGTCCAGCCCGCGGGGTGAGGTGCGCTTGGGCGATCGTTGAGGAACTGAGACCGCTTGGGATTGAGGTCCGTGCTGGGCTTCATACAGGCGAGTGCGAAATAATCGGTGATGATTTCGGCGGTATCGCTGTCCACATAGGCGCCCGCGTTGCGGCGCTTGCCGGCGGCAGTGAGGTTCTGGTTTCGAGCACAGTCAAAGATCTAGTGGCTGGCTCTGGTTTGCGCTTCAACGATCGCGGGACCCGATTGCTCAAGGGTATTCCTGGTGAGTGGCGCATATTCGCAGCTGAACGTTAGAGGTGCTTGGTCTGCGGTGGGTCAAAAGGCGAAGTCCCTACATGAGCGGTAGATGTCCGCTTTCAACAATGCCGAGCGGGCCGGATTCAAACCTGCCGCCTCGATCGCATTTGCTCCCTGCCGCTCCCCCAGAAGTCCCTGCTCAGCAAAATGGGCCCCACCCAAGGTCGTCTTTGTGCTGCGACCTCAACCCAAAGCTAGGTCCTCATACATGAAGGGGCAGCCATGTTGGTGGATCTGGGAACTCTGCGGACTGCCGCCGCATCATTCAGCTGATGCTATTTCGAAACTCGCTGGGTGACTTAGGGCTTCGCTCCCAGCACTCTTTGCGGAAATGGAGCAACTTTGGGTCGTGCTGCCGTTCGTTCAGGCTGTGGTTTGGCGTTTTTGAGGGCGACGCCAAGGCAGCACCTGCCTGATAGATCTCGTTAACCTAGATTTGTAACTGGGTCTTCTGGGTTATTCGGCATGTTGTGCCCAGGAGAAGGACATGGCCACATCAGCCCGGTGGAAGGTGCGAGTTCGCGCGTTGTTGCGTCAGTGGCGCGGGGCGCCCGTGACATGGCTGATCATAGGTGGCTTTGTGATCATGGCCGCGACTGCGATCGGCACGGTTCTCACCGTCGATAAGTTTCGGCAAAACGCTGTGCTGAGCGGCCGAAACAGCCTTGAGAACTCAGTGAGACTATTGAGTCGCCACTTTGATCGTGAATTTGAAGATTTCTCGGTTCTCCAACGGAGCATCATCGCGGAGCTGGAGAGCCGAAGCATTGAGTCTGCTGATGTTTTTCGCGGCGAGATGGCCACGCTCGCGATGCACGAGGTGCTCCGTGCAAAGGCAAGCGGATGGTCCGACATCTCCGGTGCAAACGTTTTTGATGCTGATGGGATACTGATCAATTCCTCAAAGCGCTGGCCGGTCAGCGATATCCAAATATCTGACCGCAACTACTTTAAGCAGCTCAAGAATAATCCCCGCTCGAGAAAAGAAATCCAAGTCGTCCAGGGGCGATTTGAAAACGGCCCCGCTGTTGTGTTCGCAGAACGCGTGTCTGGCCTCCATGGAGAGTTTCTCGGCGTCGTGACCCGCGCCATCACTCCCGACCAGCTCGAGTCATTCTTTGCTTCGGCCGATCTCGGTGATGATTCCTCGATCGCGATGCATCATCAAAACGGTCAGCTGCTCGCACGTTTTCCGCGGGTGGACGTAATGATTGGCCAGAATTTTCGAAAAGGCTCTCCAGCGCAAATCGCAGTTTTCGATCGGCCCTCTTTCACTACCCAGCTGGCAAGCCCCATCGACGGCAAAGAAAGGCTCGTCGCCTCTCGGAAGCTAACGGACGAGCCGCTGGTAATTGTTGCGACCAAAGCGCTTGATGCAACTTTATCCACGTGGCGCATACAAACGAAATTTTTCGTTGCGGTAGCAGTACTGTCGATCGCTCTGCTGGTGGCGACGCTGTATTTGATCTTCCGCCAAGTGACACGCCGGCTGTCCCTAGAGAAGCAGCGTCTCGACACAGCGATGAACACAATGACCCAGGGACTGGTGATGTTCGATCAGGATGAGCGACTAAATGTGTGCAACCGCCGCTATCTTGATATGTATAGCCTGTCTTCCAACACGGTGAAGCCTGGAATCCACCTCCGGGAATTGGTTCAGATTCGTAAAGAGACAGGATCTTTCGACGGTGATGTCGATGATTATTGCGATAACATCTTGAGTGCCATCGCGGAAACTCGACGGTCATTGGTCCCGACTAACGATGGGCGACTGATCGAAATCACCGATCAGCCTACTGCCGGGGGAGGATGGCTCGCGACTCATCAGGACGTCACGGAACGTGTTAGAGCAGAGGAGCGCATAGCGCGAATGGCGCATTACGACGCCCTGACCGAACTTCCCAACAGATTGCTCATGCGCGAAAACCTCGAGCGGCGGGTTGCTGAGCTTGCTGAGGGTAACACCTTTGCCGTTCTCTACATTGATGTCGATGAATTCAAGGATGTAAACGACTCGCTCGGCCATGATGCCGGAGACGACTTGCTTCGTAGTGTTGGAAGGCGGCTTAGAGGTTGTATCAGACCAAGTGACATGGTGGCCCGCCTCGGGGGAGACGAGTTCGCGATTGTTCGGGAAGGCTCCTGTCGGGCAGAGCTGTTCAGTTTGGCAGAGCAAATTTTGGCTGTTTTGCGAGAACCCGTGTTGTGCAAGGGCCACGCGATCCCGGCTGATGCCAGCATAGGAATCGCTCTCGCACCTGATCATGGAGATAATGTAGAGGATCTTCTGAAGTGCGCCGATCTAGCCTTGTACGCAGCAAAGGCTGCGGGCCGCCGAACATTCCGGATTTTCGCTCCAGAGTATCACGCGAAGGCCCTCCAGCGACGTCAGATGGAACAGGACCTGCGGCGCGCGATACCCCTTGACCAATTCGAAGTGCATTATCAGCCCTTAGTGGATCTTGCGTCCAATGCAGTCACCGGCTGCGAAGCACTTTTAAGGTGGCGGCATCCTCAGCGAGGATTTGTATCACCAGCGGAATTTATCCCGATTGCCGAGCAGACGGGACTTATCGCTGAGATCGGAGAGTGGGTCCTAGCCCAAGCCTGCAAGGAGGCTGCGAGCTGGCCCAACCAGATCCGGCTTGCGGTGAACGTCTCACCGGTCCAATTCCGCTCACAGACTCTGGCGCTGAAGATCGCAGCTGCTCTTGCCGAATCAGGCTTGGCTCCCGGAAGGCTCGAGTTGGAAATCACGGAGACGGTTCTAATACGTGATGATGAAGAGGCCCTAGTCGTCTTAGAACAACTGCGTAGCCTGGGGGTGCGCATCGCACTCGACGACTTCGGAACCGGGTACTCGTCATTAAGCTATCTTCATCGCTTTCCATTCGACAAAATCAAGATTGATCGCAGTTTTGTCAAGGACATCGGTGAGCCCGAGGATTCGTCACCGATCGTGCAGGCCGTAGTAACGATGGCCACTGCCCGCCGAATGATGACGACGGCAGAAGGCGTCGAAACCGAGCAGCAGCGAAGTATTCTCAAGCAGCTTGGCTGCAGTCAGATGCAGGGATACCTATTCAGTCCTGCCGTCCCAGCCGCCACGCTCAAACAGCTTTTCGCAGGGTGCGAAGAGTCCGCTGCTTAGGAATAGGATCTGCCTACTCCGGGATCTGCTCGCTAGATCCGCCACAAAAATCTTTGAGCTTCGGCAAGCCATCTTTCATCGGTAATACAGTTTTCGCATAGTTCACGTGGACGCTGGGGCTGCACTTTAACGGAGCGTGGCCGAAATACGTATACCAGACCTAGCGGCAGGTGTGGGTCATCAAAAATGGCCTCCGCGCTTCTTGCAGAAACTCACCGCTGTCTTCTGATACATGCCAACTTTGCTCAGCCTCTCAGAAATCTTTACAGCATGCGGCTTGCAAAGAAGGCATTATGATCTTCCCCCGAAAAAATGGACAGGGTTAAGCTGCTTTTAGCTC
>DATAIA010000374.1:0-9547 GCA_036262895.1 Xanthobacteraceae bacterium | reverse complement strand
GTGCTCGTTGTAAGCCGAACAATGCCTGCGAGGCTGCCTTCAGCCAAGACGACACCCATTCCAACATCGACAAATTTGATGTTTCTCGAGGCAAGATGTTCAACGATAGGGCGCTTGGCTTCTCCGCGGTCCATACAGATAAAGACGAAGTCGAAAGTGTTCAACACATCAAGGTTGGCTTCGGTAATGTATTCCTCACGCGCGACGATGCCGTTACGCATCTTGCCGTAAATCTGTTCATAATAATGCACTTTAGACGGCCGTCCGGCCAGTTCGTCGAGCGAGAGGGCTCCTGGTGCGCGGAAAGCGTTGTGCTGCGAAAACACGTCACCATCGAACAAATGAATTTCCTTGACCCAGGTTTTGGCGACCAGATCCAGAACGTAGGCTCCAGTTCCACCGAGACCGATAATCGCGATACGCAAACCGGCAAGTTTCTGGTTCACGGCATCGATACCTGAGCGACTCGAAGCGGTGTCAATATATTTAAAGATGCTATCCGGCTCGTCGGCGGGAATTGGCGGGTAAATGCGCGCCGTCACCATAGGATCGATTACAGTTGCTTCACCAGTGATGCGTCCAATGTAGGTCGTCATCTTGTGATGGTAGTCGCGGTAGGCGGCCTTCGCCGAAAAAGTAAAGCTCGTTTTGATGTCATGCCCGAGATGTTGCGGCGCTGAACCGTTTTCGATGGCCGTGATTTTGGTCCCATTGGCGTGGCACGGGTGGTCGCCAATCCAATGAGCGACATGATCTTCAATGGGGTTATCTGTTTTATCGGCTGTGAGCTTGAGGGGCGAAATCAGTGTGCCGCGCTTTATATTACGCTGCGCATCGACATACGGGACGCTCCTGACCAGTAGGAATCCGCCCCTTATTTCAAGATCGTAGCCTTCGTTCTGCAACCGCAGAAGATCTGGACTAAGAGCGATTGGTCGGCGTGACATCGAATTCCATGTCCTTCTTGACCTTCACCGACTGGCTTTCGACCAGCGCGCCTGATTGATTCTCGTTCGGGCCTCGCGTGTACTGGACGGTGTACTGAATGCCATCACCAGTCTGCGGATTGTCGAAGGCGAGCTTCACAATGTCCCAATAGGAAAGCACCGCGTTTTTCTGGACAGTCTTCTGGCGGCCGTTCACGATGATCGTAATGGTGTCGGGCTCATGGTCGTGCCCGCCGCCCTGGCCGGGATTACCGCTGCCGCCGCTTTGTCCAGGATTGTCCTTATCGTCTTGAGCCATTCGAAACCTCCTAAGTCTTTCAAAAAACAGCAATTTACGATTGCAATTTCACAATCGATTTATTTTTCACAATGGAGACCTCATGCCTGATGACCGGTTTGATAGCGACGCTTTGTATGCAGCCCTTAATGCCGCACGGCTAAGCCGTCAGAAGACTTGGAAGGACGTGGCGGAAGAAACTGGAGTTAACGCATCAACTCTGACGCGAATGAGCCAAGGGGCTAAGCCGGATGTGAACGGTTTAGCCGCGCTACTGTCATGGTCGAATTTAAAAGCGGAAACTTTTATTCGTGGCGCGACTAGGCAGAAGGCAGAACCAATCGCCGAGATAACGGCTCTGCTGCGGGCTGACCCCAATCTGAGCAAACCCAATGCAAAGCTCATCGAGGATATCGTGGTGTCCACCTATAACAAGTTGAAGGGGGCGTAATTGGCGTTCCGGCGCGGCTTCAAAGCTGAGGCTAACCGTATTGCCCTGCGCATCCGTGCGCAGATGGGCCTTGATGGTTTTGCGCCCATTGATCCTGCCGCTGTTTGCGCCCACTTCGATATCCGGTTGCTCGAACTGAGTAAGGTTGAACCGAATTCCCCTTTTCTTCATCCCGAAAACAACTCGGCCTTTTCGGCGGTCACAGTGCCATGCGGATTGCACACCGCTATCGTCCATAATGACACCCATCATCCGCATCGTCAGCGCAGCAATATTTGCCACGAATTGGCCCATTGCTTTCTGGGGCACAAATCGACACCGCCTCTGACTTCGGACGGTGATCGGACCCGTGATGGTGCTGCGGAGGAAGAAGCGAATTTTCTGGCCGGAGCGCTGCTTTTGCCCAATGAAGCTGCGGTACACTTAGTGGGATCGGGATTGTTGCCTCAGGCGCAATGTCTTTACGGCAGACGTACAGGCTCCGCGTGAGCGGTGCGCACGTAATACATGAGCGCCGGATGGTCGCGGCTCGTCGCCAAGCGAGCTGAAGGCATGGATGACAGCGCCTTTAAGGCCATTGGCTTGGCGAGATATGGCGGAAGGGGTGTCCGACAATCATCATTCGCGTTTGTTCGCGTGCGTTCGAAAGGGCTTGTGAATAGCGAATTTCCCAGAATCTTCTGTTCTTGTTCGTTCGGCTACGTTCGCCTAAATTCGCCCCCAAAGTGTGGGTAAAAAGGCGGGTAATGACGGGCGGAAGACTGAAGGCGCTTGAAGTCACGAAACTGAAAAATCCCGGGATGTACGGCGATGGTGGCGGCCTCTACCTTCAAATTGCTAAGGGAGGCTCAAAGTCCTGGATTTTTCGTTATCGGTTCAAAGGCCATACCAGCAAGGCAGGGAGGCCGTTGGCCCGCGAAATGGGGCTGGGGTCTGCCGGCACCTTCACGCTTGCTGAGGCCCGCGAGCGCGCGCGCGAGAAGCGCCAACTGCTCGCTGATGGCATTGATCCAATCGAGCAACGCAAATCTCAGGAAATGGCGGCGACCCTAGCGAAGGCGCAGATGGTCCCGTTTCAGGACTGCGCCAAGGAGTACATCAAGGCGCATCGTTCCGGCTGGAAAAGCGAGAAGCATGCCAAGCAATGGACATCGACCTTAGAAACCTGGGTGTACCCGATCATTGGCAGCCTTGCAGTGAGCGGCATCACCACTGATTTAGTGCTGAAAATACTTGAGCAGCCGATCAGTGACGAGTTGGACGCCCCAACGTTTTGGACTGCCCGAACGGAAACCGCCAACCGCGTTCGAGGCCGTGTCGAAACCATTTTGGATTGGGCGAAGGCCCGCAAACTGCGAGACGGAGAGAATCCAGCTCGATGGAAGGGGCTTCTCGACAAGCTCCTTCCGGCACGCTCCAAGGTCTCGCCCGTGCTGCACCATAAGGCGCTGCCCTATAGCGATATTCCGAGGTTCATGGCCGAGCTGCGCAAGCGGGATAGCCTCAGCGCGCGGGCGCTCGAATACACAATTCTGACAGCGGCCCGAACAAATGACACGATTGACGCTGATCGCACCGAGATTGACAAGGGGAATCGTCTCTGGACCGTGCCGGCTCCCCGCCTCAAGGGCAAAAAGGGCGCTCGACAGCGTGATCACGTTGTCCCGCTGTCTGATCGCGCCATGCAGATACTCGACGAGCCGCCGCAAACCTCAAGTTACTTGTTCGCACACGACGATGGAGAGCCGCTGTCCAATATGGCGATGCTCGAGCTGCTGCAGGGTATGGGCTTCGGCGAGGACCTGACCGTCCACGGCTTCCGATCGACATTCAAGGACTGGTGCTCCGAGCAAACTGCGTATCCGAACGAGATGTCGGAAATAGCGCTTGCGCACACCGTCGAAGATAAGGTCGAAGCGGCCTACCGCCGCGGTGACATGCGGGAGAAGCGCCGCCGTCTAATGGCCGATTGGGCGGCCTATTGTGAAAGCACACCGGCAGAGACCAAGAGCAATGTGGTGACGCTGCGAGCGTAATTTACCATCGTTCAAAATATTTTCCCACAGATCGCTCATCATGTTCGTGGCCGCGCGCGGTGCGGCGGCTCCTTCATTTCAGCCCTCGTTTCTTTTTCTCGCGACGCATTATGTTTTCAAATGCTTCATCCCACCCCACTGAATGGGGAAGGCGATCAAAATTGGCATCTGTTCCTCGAAGTAGATCAGTGCGAGATCGCTTTGATGCATTCTCCCATTCATCGTACAATATGTAGAGTGCATTCCCGTACTGCACGTTTTCGAATACAACCAAATCGTCGGCGTACTTTGCTCCGATATAAGAGCCAAACCCTCCAGAACCTTTTAGGTATGCAGATGGCGCAAGCTTGGAGAATTGTCTCACACGCTCTTCAAATTTGCCATCTAATGCTAGGCTTTTGGACTTTCCCCTCATAAATCTTTCGACCACCTCTGTGGCTGTGCCTGGCGGAAAGACTTCCCAATCGAGAGCGATCGTTTTGATGTATTCGGATGGAGGCGTGCTGCTGCTCACAACGCCCGCTGATCCGCAATTTTCCTGGAGCAGGTTGAGCATGAATAGCAGCTCATCTTTGAAGCCTTGCTCCGTTCTACTGAGCTCCTGCCCAATACGAAGATGAATAGCGTAACCGCCGGTCGAGGTTGCCTTCAGTGTGCGTGCCAAAATCGAGTAGTTACGCGGCTCATAGAACTCACGCTGATATACTTTGCGATCCCAAAAATGCATGTGCGTGCCATAGGTAGCTGCGTCGCCGAAATTTGGGGATTCCCAGTAAAACGTTTTTGTGATCATTGGGAGATCGCGTCGGATTACATCCCACCCGTTACGATTTCGATTGGAAAAGGGGCCCATTTTTTCATCTGGGATCGTTTCCGATGTTTCGTCTTCAGTTTTAGGGATTTGCAGCAGTTTCAACGGCGCAGATTCGATTTCTTCTAAGAGTCTGACTCGAAAGGGGATCAGTGTTTTGTAGGCTTGGCGAGACGCCGGGTGAGAAGTCTGAGATGGGCGACGAGGAGCCATGCGACTTCAGTGGCGGGGGATCCTTCGAAGTCCTTGGCGAGGCGGCGGCATCTGCCGAACCAGGCAAAGGTGCGTTCGACAACCCAACGCCGGGGCAGCAGCTGGAAGCCCTTGACGCCCGGTGGTCGCTCAACGATTTGGATTTTCCACTTGCCGCAATGAGAGAGTGCATTGACGAGCTGATTGCCGCGGTAAATCCGGTCGGCAAAGACATGACGCAGCTTGGGGAAGCGGCGTCGCAGGTGCTCCAGCAGTGGGACCGCTCCATGGCAATCCTGAATGTTGGCGGGATGAACATGCACGGCGAGCAACAGGCCGTTGGTGTCGGTGACGATGTGCCGCTTGCGCCCAGAAATGCGTTTGCCGGCATCGAAGCCGCGCGGGCCGCCGGCTTGCGTGGTCGGCGCACTTTGACTGTCGATAACAGCGGCCGTCGGCCCAGGCTTGCGTCCGAGTTTCCGGCGAGCTCGCCGAACCAAAGTTGCGACGATCTTTCGCCACCTGCCGGTATCGCGCCAAGCATAGAAGTAGCTTTGAACTGTTGAGTATGGCGGAAAATCCTTGGGCAAGGCTCGCCACTGACACCCGGTGGATAGAATGAAGTTGAACCTGCTCAACGTGCCGGTCGCAAGCTGCGAAGACCATCCTCGGCGACATGCTTTCCGTGAAATACAGCGTCGATCCCACGGTCGATGGGAAAGTGACCATTCAGACTCCAAATCCGGTAACCAAGGCGGCTGCCGTCGAGCTTTTTCAATCCGCACTGCGGACCAATAACAGCGCCATCATTAATTCCAACGGAACATACAAGATCGTCTCCGCCGATCAGGCGGCAATTGGCGCCAATATACAAATCCAAGGCGAAGCCGATCCAACGGCTCGGCTCGGTTCAAGTTTAAGGATCGTGCCGCTCAAATATGTAACGGCATCTGAAATCCGTCGCGTGCTGGAACCAATTGCCCCGCGTGGGGCGATCGTTCGTGTCGATGACACGCGCAATATCATCACGCTTTCCGGCAACGATCAGGATATCCGTGGAATGATGGATGCAATCTCCGTCTTCGACGTGGATGTGATGAAGGGCATGTCGTTTGCTCTGGGGCCGGTCAGAACGTCTCAACCTAGCGCAATCGCCGATGAGCTTCGCACGATCTTTTCCTCCGATCGCGAGGGGCCCATGGCGGGGATGGTTTAATTCCTGCCAAAACAGGCGCCTCAAGGCGATCTTGGTGATCTCCGCTCAACCGCAATATCTGGCGCGCGCAGAGTCATGGGTCCGACGACTGGATGCGCAAGCTGAGGGGACCGAGAAACAGTTTTACACCTACTCGGTTCAGAATCGGCGGGCGCAGGAACTGGTCGATGTTCTCCAATCGATGTTTTCCAATGAGGCAGGCGGCTCTTCGCGTGGAGGAGGAGGCGCAAGTCGCAACGTTGCGCCTCAATATCAAGACACGACTTTAAGATCAGGCTCTCAGTCGTACGGCACGCAGATAGCGAGCGCAGGCCTGCCTAGCAGTGGAGGACTTTCCGGCGGCAGCAGCTTTTCCTCCGGCGGAGGATTTTCCTCCGGTGGTGGGTTTTCGTCCTCGCCTGGCGGCAGCCGCCTAGGCGGCCAATCATCTTCATCGCAAAGTGGCTCAGGAGCAGGACGAGACGGAATCAGCGCGACCGCGCAGTTCGGCCAAGATGCGGCAACCGGAGAGCCGCGCATCAGAGTGGCTGCCGACGAAACCAAAAATGCGATCTTGATTGAAGCTAATCCAGCCGATTATCGGCGGATCATGCGTGTCATCGGCACGTTGGATGTACTGCCGAACCAGGTGCTGATTGAGGCCACGATCGCTGAGATCACGCTCACTGACGACCTCAGGTTTGGATTGCGGTGGTCCGCGGGTAAATCAGACTCGGTCGCGACATTTACCGACAATGCTTCTGGCGCCATCAGTTCGGTCTTTCCCGGATTCTCCTACGCACTGACGGCAGCTAATATCGCCGGGACCCTGAATACTCTGAGCGAGATCACTGAAGTAAATGTCATCTCCTCTCCATCGCTGACGGTTGCGGATAACAGGACAGCAACTCTCCAAGTCGGCGACCAGGTTCCAATTACAACCCAATCGGCGGTAAGCGTAATCACCCCGGGCGCCCCGGTTGTGAACTCAGTGAGCTATCGCGACACCGGCGTCATCTTGGCCATTACGCCGCGCATCAACGAAAGTGGACGGGTGATGCTTGAGATTGAGCAAGAAGTCTCAACCGTAGCGTCGACGACCACCTCGTCGATCAATTCACCGACGATTAGTCAGCGCCGCGTGAAGACAAGCGTCGTCGTCAACAACGGCGAGCCGCTTGCGCTCGGCGGCATGATTCAAGATAGCAAGACAGTAACGAAGGACCAGATCCCGTTACTGGGCGATATTCCTGTTGTTGGTGCCGCCTTCAGACAAAAAGAGGATAAGAGAGCTAAAACGGAACTGATCGTTATCATCACGCCTCATGTAATCCGTAATTTGAACGAGGCGCGGCAGGTGACCGACGAGTTCCGTCGCGAGTTGGCGATCAATATTCCGCGCCGACGAGAACCAAGAACGCCGCAGCAGACCTTGAGACGGATCTTCGAATAATTGCGAAGCCCCTGCGCCGACTTTGCTGAGGTCGTGCAATGCCGATGTTTCGGTACCGCGCATACGGAGCAAGGGGCGAGTTTTCGGAAGGAAGTATTGAGGCCGCCTCACAGGAAGCGGCGACGATAGCGCTGGGATTGCAAGGTTTGACGCCGTTTCAGGTTAAGCCTGCGGCCGAGAATGCAAGACCCTGGTGGCAACGCGATGTTTTTTCTCTGCGTGGATCGATTCAAAAGGACCTCACCGGTTTTACGCGGGAGTTTGCAACCCTTCACACGGCGGAGATCCCGCTTGATGACGCGCTCCGGATTGTTATTGAGCAAACTACGTCTGCCAGAACGCGCGCCGTTGTCGAGGGCTTGCTCGCCGACGTGCTGAATGGGTCGACCCTTTCAGATGCGATGCAGAAGCGTTCTGATATATTTCCCGCTGATTATGTGAGTGTCGTTACTGCCGGTGAAATTGGCGGCCATGTTGGCGACGTATTTGAAGAGCTTGCCGATCTTTTGGAGCGTCGCATGGAGATACGCTCGCGGGTGCAGTCCGCGTTTGTTTATCCCGTGATCTTGATCGTTTTGGCACTATCGTCGTTTGCGATCATCATCGGTGTTCTGGTCCCCGGCATGGCGCCTATTTTCGCCGAAAGCAACCGGCAAATGCCAAGCGGGTTGCGCCTGATCCTCTCCATCCACGCACTTTGGCCGCAAATATTGGTCGGCATTGGGTTGTTGGTGGCCATTGTTGCTTCGACCTCGGCAATTGCATTACGCAAGCGGCACGCCCGTTTGGCATTTGACGCTATCAAACTCCGCACGCCTCTGATCGGTGCGTTCCTGTTGCAACAAGAAACGGCTCGGTTTGCCCGGACGTTTGGAACCCTGCTCAAATCAGGCGTGCCTCTGCTGCAGGCCGCAATCTCTGCCCGGACGGTTGTGAATAATCTGTACATGGGAACAAGACTTGAAGAGGCCATTGCTTCGGTTCGCGAAGGAACGAGTCTTCATCGTGCTTTGCGGGCGGAAACAACATTGCCTCAGGTCGCGCTCAGAATGATTTCAATCGGGGAGGAGGCGGGAAAGCTTGATCGAATGCTCATTCGAGTGGCCGTGATGCTCGAGCAACAGATGCAGCGCAGTATCGATCGATTCATGACTATTCTCACCCCGTTATTGACGCTGATTATCGCCGTGCTCGTCGGTGGGCTGATCATGACTGTGATGAACGCAATTCTCAGCATGAACGATCTGGTGTTCAGGTGAAGTCCGGCAGGGATATCCGGCTCCTAAGCCAGGCCGGTTTCACGCTTCTGGAAATGCTGGTGGTCGTGGGGATTTTGGCGCTAACGATTTCCCTTGGGGCGCCACTACTGTCGCGTCCATCGGACAACCTGCGGCTTCAAACAGCTGCAAACGATATTATTGGTGCGCTTCGACTGACCAGAGCTTCGGCCATAACCCGAAACGACGTTTTGACTTTTCTCATTGATATTGAGAAGCGGACGTTCGAGTCGCCGGCCACTCCTCGCCGATCGTTCCCATCCGAAATCGAAACAGAGCTAAAGGTCGCGCAGCTGGAACAGACCACGAAATCTATCGGTGTGTTCCGATTTTATCCCGACGGGTCATCGACCGGTGGTGATTTGGTTCTCAACCTTCACGGCAAGAAGGTGAGGGTCTGCGTGAACTGGATCACGGGCGAAGCCCGACAGGCAGATGACTGCCAGTGAACGAAGTCATTTGCTATTGATTATCGCTGCCAGTTTGTAATGGAAGCGGCGGCACCGGTTCCACCCTCCCGGCCTTCAGGGCCGAGAGACACAATATCGTAGGGGCCGTGCTGTCCTGGCGAAGCGTAGACATAAGGTCTGCCCCACGGATCATTCGGCACGGAGCTGCTTTTGAGGTAGGGTCCGTTCCAGTTTGTCGAGCCGGAAGGCTTGATCACGAGAGCCGATAATCCATCGGACGAGGCGGGTAGCTGCCAATATCGAGATAGTAGAGATCGAGGGCAGAGGAAAAGCCGTCGATTTGGATGCGAGCTGTCTTTATCTTGGAGTCAGAGAGATAGCTGAGCACCCGTGGCCCCACCAAGCCGACGACAAGGCCGATGATCGCGAGCACCACAAGCATTTCTACCAGCGTGTAGCCGAGTTCTCCAGACCGGAAGCGGACGTGGTGCTTGCGTT
>DATAIA010000373.1:0-9073 GCA_036262895.1 Xanthobacteraceae bacterium | reverse complement strand
CGTTTGGTCATTCCCTTGAGCAGGCGACCTTGCCCGGCCATGCACAGTGCAGCATTGGTGAGGGCAATCACGGCCTGAAGCCGCGGTAGACCTTCACGTGTGTTATTCAACGTGCGGCGGAGATAGCGCACTTGCCGCGTCAAATTGCGCAGGAAGCGGCGGTAGAAACGCATGTCCGCATCCTGCAACAACAGAGATGATTGACTGAGCCACGACAGGATCCGGCGCGCGACAATGTCGGGGCGCCAGGCAATGGGATCCCAACCCCCTTGCAGAGAAATCCACTCGTCAACAAGGGCGCGAGCATTGGCGCGGGTGATGCTGGAGTCCGCTGCGCGCAGATGCCGCAGCCAACCGAAGCCGAGCAGCATATCCGCCCATTCTTCGGAGGGCGGCTCCATTTCGAACGGGGAGCGTCCATCGCAGATCACGATCTTGCCGGCGAAGGCGAAGCGGCCCGCATAGATCTCGCTCGCACGGGTCGGATCGGCGGTCCGCAAATCCTGCGGTGAAATCAACAAGCGATCGGCAGTTGCCGCAAAAAAGCGCCATCGGATGAGGGGGTGCGCGTTGACGCGGCCAACGAAGGCATGGAGCGCGTGCTGGATCGCGAGGAGCGAGAGCCTGGCTCGCTCCGCAAAAAATCCGCGGGATATGGAAACGCTCGCTTTCATGCCTAGCGCAATTTACGAATCATGGACATCGCGCCCGCCCACGAGAGCCGCGATTCCAAGCTCGCGGGCTTGTATCGATCTCCGGGGACTTCTGCCACAAATCAGATACTTAGAGCGCGATAGATCGAAATGCGCTCTATCCTTTTGTTTGGGCATGATCTTTTCGGAAAACCGGTTTCCACTTTTCCGGATCATGCTCGAGCAGACTGTTTGACAAACAAACGCCGGACTCCCGGGCTAGCCGGCGGCTCACGCGTATGCCTCGCTCCCGCAAGAAGATATAGCCAAACCGTTACTTTTGGCCAACCTGTTCGGGGCCGAACGCCGCGCTGATGAGAAATAAGGATTATCAGAGGCGCTCAAGCCGGGCAGCGAAAAAACCGTCGAGGCCCGCCATGCGCGGGTCAGGGTCGGGGAGGTAGTACGGCAGCGTACGCAAATCGCCGCTCGGTGTTATGGCCTCGCTCAGATCACCGATTTCGGAAGCAACAATGGGCCGGCGGCGCACTTGGCTTTCACGGGCGAGGAGGGCTGCGATTTGGTCTTCGCCTTCTTCGGGTTCAAGCGAGCACGTGCAATAGACGATCGTACCGCCAGGTTTAGTCAGGGCGACGGCCCGATCAAGCAATCGGCCCTGCAAAGCGGCAAGCGTTGTGATGTCTGCTTCCTGTTTCAGCCAGGGGATATCGGGGTGGCGACGGATCGTTCCCGTTGATGAGCATGGAGCATCGACCAACACAGCATCGAACGGCTCGCCTTGCCACTCGGTTACATCGGCGGCAATGGTTTCCGCCTTGAGCGACAAACGCGCAAGATTGTCGCGCAAGCGGACCAGGCGATTGGCCGATCGATCAAATGCTGTCACGGCAGCGCCGGCATTCGCGAGCTGCATGGTTTTGCCGCCGGGCGCTGCGCAGAAGTCAGCAATACTGAGTCCGCGCACATCGCCAAATAACGTTGCCGGGAGTGCTGCGGCCGCATCCTGAATCCACCACATGCCTTCCGCATAACCGGGCAAGAGCGAGATGGCGCCGGAAGCGACGGTGCGAACCGTTCCCGTTTGCAGCACACGGCCGCGTAAATGCGCCGCCCATGTTGCAGCATCGGATTTGACCGTGAGATCGAGCGGCGGTTCTTCAGCATGCATTGCGGTAAGTGCCCGCGCTGTCTGCTCGCCGTAGGTCTTGGTCCAGCGCGCCATCAGCCAAGGCGGGGTGTCGAGTGCGACGCTGTCAAGTTGAGCCACCTTGCTTGCGCCCGTCTGCGCGATGCGTCGCAAAACCGCATTCACCAGCCCGGCATAGCGCGCAATGCGCCGATCAGCCTGTGCGAGCCGCACGGCGAGATCGACGGCGGCGTGGTCGGGAACATGAAGCCACAAGATCTGGGCGGCGCCGATCAACAGAATCGTTTCAATGCGCGGCGCGTCCGTTGGAATTCCGCGATCGAGCGCAGATCCGAGAATGTGACGCAGCGTTCCAAGCCGCCGCAACGCCGTCGCGATAAGCTTGCGCACAAGGGCGCGGTCGCGATCGGAAAGCGCGTTAAGTCCGTGATGTGCCTCGGCACCGTCGATCTGATCGTCAAGCGAACGATGACGCCGCAATACACCGTCGAGAATGTCCATTGCCACGCGACGGGATGCGAGGCCGGGGACTTCGGTGGGAACAGTGCGGCGGGAATGGTTCATCGTGGGACAGACACTAGTGGGATGGTGTTCCTACCCCATTCACGGCGAACTCGAATAGGAACGTCAAATCCAAAACCACACTAGAAACCTTAAATTGGCTAGTGTCCCTTTGATTTCGACGTTCGTACAAGAGTGTACCGCAAAGGGATACGAGAAGATGAGAGGCGTTTACCACGAGCGAAGCTGATTCGGCCGCAGAAGTGCCGAATGTAAGAACAATCAGGGCGGAAATAAGCACGCGGCTGTGAATTTATTCGTGATTGTCCAGCAAGATAGGTTGAGCGATAAACTTCGCGGCATTTCGATCGATGTCATGGATAAGAGATATAGGGATCGCGGATATCATGGATAAAGGCGGTACTTCTCATTCCGGCGCGCCGGTCGAACCGGCCGCGAATCCGTCTCCCATAAGCCCGGCGGCGCAGCGCGCATTGGCGGAAGCGAAACAGCGGCGAGAGGAACTCGACCGCAAACTGGCGAATAGCCCTAAGGAATTTCATGGCCCCAAGGGGCCTGAACCGGCACGCTACGGCGACTGGGAGGTCAAAGGCATTGCGTCTGATTTCTGAGCGGGCCGTTGCATGGTCCTGTTATCGACGAACCGGATTGCAAACGGACGCCCTGCAAGCGCCTCTCCGAGCCCCTTGGTGAAGGGCAAAGGCGTACAGCGTTTAAACGCCGCCCCGATTGCATCCCAATAAATCTTTCTCACGTCGTTTGGCGTACCCTTGCTGATGTAAGTCAGCCGTGGCGGGCCCATCATCGCACCGTCACGCTTGAAGCTGAGGCGCACCGACATCTGGGTGCCCTGGCGCGCTTCGGATTCGCCCGGAGGGATCCAGCACTCGCGCAACGCAGAGAATACGTCGCCGATTGTCGCAAGACCTGCGCGTTTCGAGCGCGTCACTGCAGATTTGGGGTCGAGCGGGTTTGTAGATTTGATCATCGAACCAGATGACGGCGTGTTGCGGCTTTCAATTGTCAGCTGCAGGTCATGACCAAGCTGCGCGTCGGGTTCCGGCGCGCAGATGTCTTCGCTGAAAACGCTGCAAATTGCACGTCGCGACAGGCAAGGTTCGCTATCGAAAACACTGCAGAACGTTTGCGGCGGCAGACAAGGCTGACCGTTGAGAACGCTGCAGACGCCATGAGCCGGGCGCATGAATGCGGAAATGCCCGCGGCAAGCACGGCCACGCTTAACAAGCCGTTAAAGGCATAAGTGGTGAGACACCGCATCACCGCTCACGACCGTTCGCGCCCCTGACAATTAACAGGTAGGCAGGATTATGGGCGGTGCCAGGGCGTCAGGGCCTAAAAAGCAGAAGCCCGGCGTTTCCGCCGGGCTTTGCCACATTGCGTCATCAGGGACCGACAGGTTGGCCAGGGAGCAGGGAGCCAGAACCTGTCACAGGAGATCGGGGCGTCACTCAAAACCCGATATGGGCAATCTAGCAGAGCCCAATTTCTCAGTTTTGAAGTGGGCATCCGAAAAAGAGTTACTTCCAGGTAAGATTGCTGCAGGCCTTCTCTGTAGGGCGACATTTGCCGCGCATTTTAGTTAGTAATTGCTCAATAGCGCCACGACGAGGCACGTTTCCCTTTGAACAGAGCTACCGCGAGTTGGCGGGTACTGTTTGGATGACGCGATGCGCGAGGTCCGGCGGCGGCACAGGACAGTGATCGTAGCGACCGAACCAGCGATAGCGGCCGCGGGCAATAAAGTCGTAGATGCGATCGCGCCAGGATTTGGGGATGACATGCAACACACAAGTCCAACGCCACCCCGGCAGATGCGAAAGAATGGCGAGGATGGCATCGGAACGGAACGACGCAGCTCCGCCAATGATGGCGACAAACGTCTCGGGCTCTGTCGTTGAAATTCCGTAGCGCTTCGCGAGCGCTTGGCCATAGGGCGATTGCAGCGGCACGAAGTGAAAACGCGCGCTATCCCGCCGCGCGATGAATTGCATGCCGCGGGAACACAACACGCACACGCCGTCATAGACGATGAGGTCCATGAAACCGATCGCTCTCACGTGCGACCTTCAACCAAGCTTTTATTCGGCAATTGATCGTACGCCGGAGTCTTAAGCGCTTTTCCGATTCTGCCGGTTGTTGACGAGGTCATTAACCACGGCGGGATCGGCCAGCGTCGAGGTGTCGCCCAGATTGTTGAATTCGTCCTCGGCGATCTTGCGCAAGATCCGGCGCATGATTTTACCCGAGCGGGTTTTCGGCAGGCCCGGCGCGAACTGGATGAGATCGGGCGAGGCGATCGGGCCGATCTCCTTGCGCACCCAGGCGACGAGCTCTTTGCGCAGATCTTCGCTCGGCTTTTCGCCCGCCATCAACGTGACATAGGCATAGATGCCTTGGCCTTTGAGATCGTGGGGATAGCCGACCACGGCGGCTTCCGACACTTTCGGATGCGCGACCAGTGCGCTTTCGACTTCCGCGGTGCCGAGACGGTGACCGGATACGTTGATGACGTCATCGACACGACCGGTGATCCAGTAATAGCCGTCCGCGTCACGCCGGCAGCCATCGCCGGTGAAATATTTGCCGGGATAGGTCGAGAAGTAGGTTTGCACGAAGCGCTCGTGATCGCCGTAAACCGTGCGCATCTGGCCGGGCCAGGAATCGGCAAGCACCAGATTGCCTGCACCGGCGCCTTCCAACACTTTACCGTTGGCATCGACGACCTGCGGAACGACGCCGAAGAATGGCCGTGTTGCCGAACCCGGTTTGAGCGGTGTGACGCCCGGCAACGGCGTAATGAGAATGCCGCCGGTTTCGGTCTGCCACCAGGTATCGACAATCGGGCAGCGGCCGTCGCCGACCACGCGATGATACCACTCCCATGCTTCCGGATTGATCGGCTCGCCGACGCTGCCGAGCAGTCGCAATGATGTACGGCTTGTTTTTTTCACCGGCGCTTCGCCGGCCTGCATCAGCGCACGGATTGCAGTCGGTGCAGTGTAGAAGATGTTGACCTTGTGCTTGTCGATCACCTCCCAGAATCGGGAGATGGTTGGATAGTTCGGCACGCCTTCAAACATCAGCGTCGTTGCGCCGTTGGCGAGCGGGCCATAGAGAATGTAGCTGTGTCCGGTCACCCAGCCGACATCGGCGGTGCACCAATAAATTTCACCGGGGTGATAATCGAAAACGTATTCGTGAGTGAGTGAGACAAAGACCTGATAGCCTGCTGTAGAGTGCAGCACGCCTTTTGGTTTTCCGGTTGAACCTGAGGTGTAGAGAATGAACAGCGGGTCTTCCGCGTTCATCGGTTCGCACGGGCAATCGGCCGATACATTTTTTGCGGCTTCATCATAGTAGACATCGCGGCCGGCTTTCATATCAACCGATCCGCTTGTGTGGCGCACGACAATGATTGAGGTGACGCCGCCGGCTTTATCGGCAGCGGCATCGGCATTGGCTTTCAGCGGAATTTTTCGTCCGCCGCGCACACCTTCGTCTGCGGTGACGATAAAAGGTGATTTGGCATCTTCGAGGCGGCCGGCAAGCGAATCCGGTGAAAAGCCGCCGAACACGACCGAATGGATCGCGCCGATCCGCGCGCAAGCAAGCATCGCATAGGCAGCCTCGGGGATCATCGGCAGATAAATCGTGACGCGATCGCCTTTTTTGACGCCCTGGGCCTTCAGCACATTGCCAAAGCGGCAGACTTGCGCGTGGAGTTCCTTGTAAGTGATGCGCTGATCGTCTTTGGGATCGTCGCCTTCCCAGATGATGGCGACCTGATCGCCGCGCGTTTCAAGGTGCCGGTCGACGCAATTGTAAGCGACGTTCGTCGTGCCGTCTTCGTACCATTTGATGGACACGTTGTTCTGATCGAACGACGTGTTCTTCACTTTTGTGAACGGCTTAAACCAATGAATGCGCTTGCCGATCTCACCCCAAAATGCGTTGGGGTCTTTGATCGAGCGCTCATACATGTCCCGATATTGCGTCTCGGTAATATGGGCGCGCTTCTTCCAGGCATCCGGAACGTCGTAAATCTTCTCAGTCATTGCTTCCTCCAACGCGGCAACAATCACGCGCGCATATTTATGCTGTTAGAAACATTATGCGATGAAGGACGCGCAAACAACAAGCCGCCGAAAGTCGCAATTTCGGGAGCCCTTAATTGTTAAAGGCCCCAGACGCCGATGATGGCGCCCATCACCAGCAGCACCGCAAGCCAATGGCCGCCATCAATCAAAATGAGCTTTGGGCTTCGCATGCCGAAGGCGTTGTTGACCGCCAACGTGGTGATGACGAAGCCAAACCAGGCGTGTGCGCCAGAAATGAGTCCGCCGCGCAGCGTAAAGGCATTGAGATGCCACATGAGGCCGGACAGAAAAACGGCCATGACAAAGTCGGCCAGAACAGCAACAATGTAAGGTAACGGCGAGGCGTTCTTCATTGGCGCGGTGAAGCCATGCGCCTTCATCCATGGTTTGCCGAGCACGCCATACCAAATGCCGCCCGTTGCAAATCCTGCTGCTGTTGCGACCAGAACCGCCCAAATATTGATGCCCGTGAAAATCATTGCGCCCCTAGCTGTTCAAGTCGCCCATTTTGCAGATTATTTTCCATTGCTCCGAAGTCACCGGCTGTACCGAAAGCCGCGAGAGTTTGATCAATGCCATGTCGCTCAGCCGCGGCTCTGCTTTGACGTCGGCAAGCGTGACCGGTTTTGGCATCGGCTCCACCGCCTTGAAATCCACCACGACGAATTTGCCGGTGGCATCGGTCGGGTCGGGATAATGTTCGTGGGTCACTTCGACAATGCCGACGATCTGTTTCTCGTCCACCGAATGATAAAAGAAGGCGCGATCGCCTTTCTTCATTTTCATCAGATTTTGTTTGGCGGAGTGATTGCGCACGCCGGTCCAGGGTTCGCCCTTTGCGCCCTTCTTGACTTGATCATTCCATGACCAGGTCGACGGCTCCGATTTCACCAGCCAATAGGCCATTTCATACTCTCCAACATTTGCTCCCGGCGATGAAAGCATCGGGAACAATATTTGTTCTATGCCTCGGCGCGAAAGGGGCGGGTCAGCAGTGACTCGATTGCTTCGCCGACACTCAGGCTGCCATCGAGCACATGAGAAATTGCTGTCGCAATCGGCATGTCAACGCCGTGCTTTTGCGCGATCTCAACCAACACCGAGGCAGTGAATGCGCCTTCGGCCAGCTTGCCGTCGCCGCCGGCCTGGGCAAGGACGTCTGCGTGCGCTTGGCCTTCGCCGAGCGCAATGCCAAGCGAGAAATTGCGCGATTGCCGGCTCGAACAACTGAGAATGAGATCGCCAAGCCCTGAGAGTCCGGTCAGTGTTTCGGACTTTGCGCCGAAACTTTTGCCAAGCCGCACAAGCTCGGCAAAGCCGCGCGTGGTGAGCGCCGAAGCAGCACTCGCGCCGAGCTTTCGCCCCGATACGATCCCGGCCGCAATCGCGAACACGTTCTTGGCCGCACCGCCGATTTCAACGCCGCGCACATCGGTTGAATGATAGGGCCGGAATGTTGCCGAGCCGAGTGCGTGGGTCAGTTCGGCTGCAAGCGTTTCGTCTGCGGTCGCCAGGGTTACAGCTGTCGGCAGGCCGCGCGCGACATCGGACGCAAAGCTCGGCCCCGACAGGATTGCAGGAACAGCATTCGGCAGGGCTTGGGCGATGATTTCGGTCATGAAGCGGCCGGTGCCGCGCTCAATGCCCTTCGCGCAGGCGATCACCGGGGTGCCGTCACGTAGCACCGGCGCCAGTAGAGTTGCGACGTCGTTTAACGATTGCGCAGGCACCACAATAAGCATTGCGTCGCTTTGCGCTGCTTCGCCGAGCGTCGACGCAATCGCGACATGATCGTCAAGCTGGATACCGGGAAGCCGAGGGCTGACCCGATCCTTTGTCATGGTGGCAAGCACGTTTGGATCGCGCCCCCACAGAACAACATCGCGTCCCGCGCGTGCGGATGTGTTGGCGAGCGCGGTGCCCCATGCGCCGGCTCCAAGCACTGCGATTTTGGCGAACCTGCTCAAGGCTCTGATGCTCCGCTTGCTGTTTTTTCACCGATCATGCGCGAGCATCAGCCCGTTGCGTTTCTAGCGGCCAGCGCGCGCGAGGGCTTGCATCCAAGGTATCGGTGAGGCCGCGCGCAATGCGCTCGGCGCCTGCCCAGGCAATCATGGCACCGTTGTCGGTGCAAAGCGCCGGCGCCGGCGCGATCATGGGTGTTCCAACTTCGAATGCGACACGGGTGAGTGCGCGCCGGATTGCTTGATTGGCGGCAACGCCCCCTGCGGTCACAAGCGCTGTCGGACCGCCGAAGCGTTCGCGGAACATGCGCAGGCCCGCGCGCAATCTGTCGGTGACCACATCAACTACCGACTGTTGGAATGCGGCACAAAGATCCGAAACGTCCTGATCGGACAGCGGCGCGATTTTTTCCGCCTCGATGCGCAGCGCGGTCTTGAGCCCCGACAACGAGAAATCCGGCTCGATTCGTCCCAGCATCGGGCGCGGCAGAATAAAGCGGTCGCCATCACCGCGAGCTGCTTCCCACTCGACATGAGGGCCGCCGGGGTAGGGCAGGCCAAGCAGTTTTGCGGTTTTGTCGAAAGCTTCCCCAATCGCATCGTCAATAGTGGTGCCGAGCCGGACATAATGTCCGACGTCGAGCACGGCGACGATCTGGGTGTGACCG
>DATAIA010000372.1:0-9582 GCA_036262895.1 Xanthobacteraceae bacterium | reverse complement strand
GACGGCATCCACAGCATGATCGAGAAGGTCATGCCGAGCGTCTGCGCCCAGTCCGGCAGCGCCGTGTAGTGCAGATGATGCGGACCGGCCCAGATATAGAGGAAGATCAGCGACCAGAAATGGATGATCGACAGGCGGTAGGAATAGACCGGCCGTTCCGCTCGCTTCGGGATGAAGTAGTACATGATGGCCAGGAAGCCGGCGGTGAGGAAGAAACCGACCGCATTGTGACCGTACCACCACTGTACCATGGCATCCTGCACGCCCGACCAGACGATGTAGGACTTCGGCGAAAAGAGCGACACCGGCACGGTGGCGTTATTGCCGAGATGCAGCACCGCGATCGTGAGGATGAAGGCGAGATAGAACCAGTTCGCCACGTAGATGTGCGGTTCCTTGCGGCGGAAGATGGTGCCAAGGAAGACCAGGAAATAGGTCACCCACACGACCGTCAGCCACAAATCGGCGTACCATTCCGGCTCGGCATATTCTTTCGACTGGGTGATGCCGAGCAGATAGCCAGTTCCAGCGATCAGGATGAAGAAATTGTAACCGAGTACGACAAACCACGGGGACAGATCGCCGGCGAGCCGGGCGCGGCAGGTGCGCTGCACGACATAAAACGAGGTGGCGATCAGCACATTGCCACCGAAGGCGAAGATCACCGCCGATGTATGCAGCGGGCGCAGGCGGCCGAAGCTGATCCATTGCAGATCGAAGTTGAGCGCTGGAAACGCCAGCTGCGACGCGATGATGAGCCCGACGGCGAAGCCGGCAATGCCCCACAAAACGCCGGCGACGGTGGCGAACTTGACCGGGCCCATATTGTAGTTCGGCTTGTCGCCGATAGTCAGCGGCGGGCGTTCAGCCGGACGATCATAATACCGGTTGATGATGGCAAAGACCGCGGCGATGCTGCCAGCGGTAAACAGATAGGCGTGAAACGCGTATTCCGGCGTGTAGGCCTTGGCGGCAATGACGATGCAGAGCAGCGCAAGACCAGCGAAGGTCAGCGCCAAACCGCCCTCGCCAAGCGTCATGGTTTTCTGGGGTGCAGCTGCGTTCGCCATGCGATTGATTCCGTTTTATGGCTGGCCGGAAAAGAAAAAGGGCATCGTTGGCAATATCCGACGAGTTCGGATTTTCCATCTTGATCCAGGTCAATCGCGCGAACAGCGCCGGGAGATTTCGCGTTGATTTTTCGGCAGCGCGACTGTTGGGCGACTGTCGGCCTGCCACTTCGACCGCCAGATTGAAGAAGCCCCGGCATCGCTGCCGGGACTTTTTTATGCGTTACCTATTAGCGGTTGCGCCAGCCGTGCCAGCCCCAGCCACGCGGGCTGCCGCTATCGAGCTTCTTCTTCTGCTCGTCCGTGAGCGTGGCATAGAACGCATCGAAGGCCGGCCGCACTGTCTTGATCGCCGCCAGCATGGTTTCCATGCGCTTTTCCATCAATTCCATGCGCGCCGAGGCGCCGGCCGGAAATTCCTGCGGGCAGGCTACGGCGACGGTTTCGGCCGCCTTAGCGGAGGCCGTGCGCAACGCTTCGAGCGCCGTGCGCTGTGCGTCGGTCGGCTTGATCAGACGTTCGATACGCTCGACTCGCCATTCGGCAAGACCGGCGGCGCGCGGATTGCACATCGCAGTTCTGCCGCCACGGCCGCCCATCATGCCAGGCCCCATCATCATGCCGGGACCCATCCCCGGACCGCCGCCGCCCGGCCCCATTTGGGCATGACCCGGCGCGATGGAAATCATTCCGACGACAGCGATCGAAGCAGCAGCAAGGGCAAGCGCTCTCATGACAGGTCCTCCGGCAACGGGGTTAAGATATTCCACAATTAGAATACGACCGCGCTGCCCTGCATCCTTGACGCACATCAACGGCGCGTGGAATTGGCCACTCAGCCGCCGAGCGCGAATTCCCGCTCGACGTCGGCCACGGTAATTTCCGGCTTGAGAGCCGGCCCGATCGACGCGCGATCGCCGCGGTAAAGAACGCCCATGCTGAAGCCGTCATCGGCGAGCACCAGCGCGGTAGCGGCGGCGCGATCCTGCACGACCGAGATCGCCGAAGGCCGCACCATCTTCTTCCACTCGCGCTGTTCGGGCCTGAAAGTCACGCAAGGACTCATGACTTCAAGGAAGGCAAATCCCGGCCACCGGATACCGTCGAGAATCAAATTTGCGAGGCCGTCCGGGTCGCCGGCAAAGCCTCGCGCGACATAATTCGCGCCTGACGCGACAGCGATCGCCAACGGATTGAACGGCCGCAAGCCGATGCCGCCGGGCGCGATATCGCTGTCCCAATCGGGCTCTGTCGTCGGCGACGGTTGACCTTTGGTCATGCCATAGACGCGGTTGTCCATGACAACATAAAGCATGTCGACGTTGCGGCGGCAGGCATGGATGAAATGATTGCCGCCGATCGAATAGCCGTCGCCGTCCCCACCCACCACGATAACTTCGAGGTCGGGCCGCGTCAGTTTGATGCCGGTGGCAACCGGTAGCGCCCGGCCATGCACGCCATGGAAGCCATAGGTACTCATGTAGCCGGGCAGCCGAGACGAACAACCGATCCCGGACACGAGCACCACTTCGTGTGGCCGCCGGCCAAGCTTAGCCAATGCGCGCTCGAGTCCTGCGAGCACCCCATAGTCACCACACCCCGGACACCAGACCGGGTGCGCTCCGGAAGAAAAATCCTTGGCCGAATAAACGCAATACGCTTGATCGGGGCCGGGTTTTGTCGCTGTATCGCCCATGGTTTCTGGCCGTTAAACAATATAGGAAGCGATTTCCGACGGCCGATACGGCAACGGTCCGGGTCGCGCGACGCTTTCGGCGCTCGGTGGAATAGCCTTCTGGCCGATCAGATGATGATAAAGCTGTGCGCTGTGGTTCTGCTCGACGACAATGATGCGACGAACGCCGTCAAGCGCGCGCGCGATGGCGGTGATGGGCAGCGGCGACAATACACGCAACGCGATAACGCGGATCGGATTTCCGCCGACGGCGAGCCGGCGTGCCGCCTCGCGCGCAGGACCAATGGTCGAACCGAACGCCAGCACGGCGACCTCGCCCCTGCCCCAACTCTCACCCCAATATTTCCCCGGATCGAATTTCTGCAACTTCTTGGCGCGCTTGTTGATTTGAGCGACGTGAATGCCAGCGCCACTGGCCGGCAAGCCGACCTCGCTGTGGGTGAGACCCTCGGCGACCCATTCGTAACCGGCCGTACCCGGTGCCGGCATCGGCGTGACCGGATCGGGACCGATGGCATAGCGTTTGAACGCCTTGCCTGCGACGACACCGTTGGTGCGCCGCGGCAATGGCTTCGGCCGCTCGTTACCGGGATCAATCACAGTAGTGGCTTGGCCAATCGACTGATCGGACAGCACGATCACCGGAAGCTGTAGCGACTCTGCGACGTAGACCGCGTACTCGGCGGTGTTGATGCAATCGGCAACCGACACAGGCGCTAGCACGACGCGCGGTGCATCGCCATGCGCACCATAGATCGCCAGGTTGACGTCGCTCTGCTCGGTTTTCGAGGCGATGCCAGTAGACGGCCCCGCGCGCATCACATCGATCAGCACCATCGGAATCTCAGCTGCGACCGCAAGCCCAAGAGTTTCGACCATCAGCGAAAAACCCGGCCCCGAGGTGACCGTCATTGCCGGCGTACCGGCGTAAGATGCGCCGAGCGTTAGGTTGATCGAGGCAAGCTCGTCCTCGCCGAGGACCAATCGCCCGCCAAGTTTTTGCAAGTGCGGCGCCAGCCACTCCACCAGATCGGTGGCAGGCGTGATTGGATAGCAGCCGACAAAACGGACGCCCGCACGCAAGGCGCCAAGCGCCAATGCCTGATTACCACTGATTAACCAGCGCGCCGCTGGCACTGCCGGATCGAGCAACAGATTCAACGTTAAGCCAGGGACCGCCGCAGCGCCCGCACCCGCACCATTCATATTGGCGGCGATCAAGTCAGCCGCTTTGCCCTCGAAGATATTTTCGATCGCCGACCGGACGTGCTGGTCGTCGATGCCGATGAGAGCGCAGACCGCGCCAACGGCGAACATGTTGACGCGTTTACCATGCAGCGCCCGTTCGAGCCGCGACACATGCGGGTCGGTCATCTTGAGTGAGACCATGCGACCCTTCGACTTGGCGATTCCGGCCGGCACCGCGCCGGCTTCCGGATCGGCGATAATGGCGCTGGTTTCATCGAGTGGAATTTCAGCCGCAAACTGCTCGACCTTTTCCCAATCCAACGCGACAAACAGATCATAGTGATCGGGCTGCGTTTCGATCGGCTCGGTTGAAATCTGCACGAGCGCGGCCGACTCGCCGCCGCGCACTTGCGCACCGAACAATTGCGTCATCATGCCGTAGTAGCCGGCAGTGGCCGAGGCGCGCAGAAAGACGGCTCCGGCGCTCATCGCACCGGAACCGCCGCTTCCTGCAAATACAACTGCTATCGATTTACGTGCCACGGCGCCTACTCCCGTCAGACGTAGCCGAGCCACTGCCAGTAGGTAGCGCCAAGCACCATGACCAACACGAGCGCGATGATCGTCAGCACAAAGCCGGTGCGGACGAAGTCGCGTGCCGTGAAGGTCTCGGTGCCGTAGGCGACCATGTTCTGCGGCGCGTTCACCACCAGGATGAAGCCGAAGCTGACCACGAACTGTAACAGCATTGTCATACCAACAATGTTGATGCCCGGCGTGGCCACACCCTTGAGCACGGCGATCACGATCGGGATCATGGCTGCGGCGAGCGCTGTGGCGCTGGCAAAGCCGAGGTGGATGACGACCAGAAAAAGACTCATCACACCGAGGATGAACATGGCCGTTGCGTTCTTGAGCCCGAACTCGGCAACCACAATGTTGGCGAGCCAGGTCGCGGCATTAGTCTGCAGCAAAGCGGTGCCCAGACTGATGCCGACGCCGAACAAGATGACCGTGCCCCACGGAATGCGTGGCTGCGCGTCTTTCCAAGTCAGAATGCCAAAGCCCGGCATGAACATCAGCGCAACCGCCGTGATCGTGGTCGTGCTGGTGTCGAATTTGTGCAGAATGCCCTCGGTCGCCCAGAACGCGATCAAGGTCACCGACAATACCAGCAACTTTATCTCCGAAGCCTTCATCGGCCCCAGCGCGGCGAGCGACTTGAGGATGCCCTCGCGGCCGCCCGGCACTTCCGTCACTTCCGGCGGCATCATGCGGGTCATAACGAAATAGAGCGCGATGCACATCAAGACGGCAAAGGGACCGGCGGCAACCAGCCAATCGAGCCAGGTGATCGTCTTATTGAACGCTTTCTCGATAAAACCGATGGCGACCATGTTCTGCGCTGCCGCGGTCTTGATTCCGACATTCCAGATACTGGCGGTCTGCACCGTCGTGATCATCAACATGCTGGCGAAAGCGCTGCGCTTGTTCACGCCGAAGGCGGCGATAATGCCGAGCGTGATCGGAACCAGGCAGGCGACGCGCGCGGTGGTCGAAGGCACCATCAACGCAATCACGAAGCCGACGAGGATCGTGCCGATAACCACATGATGGGTCTTGGTGCCGACGCGTGATAGAATGGTTAGCGCGATTCGCTTATCGAGGCCCGTCGCGGTCATCGCGGCGGCGAGGAATAACGCTGCGGCAACGAGCACTAGCGCGGTGTTCGCGAAGCCGCTGAAGGCGAGCGTCAGCGCACCGCTCGTTCCGAGCATGATTTTCGGATTAGCCACGTTCGGCGCCAAGCCGAGTAAGAATGCCATCAAGACGGCGATCACGATCGCCGAAACGGCGTAATCGATCGCCTCGGTCATCCATACGATGACGGCAAAGGCAAGGATCGCCAGCATGTGATGTCCTGCGACCGGCAATCCTTCCGGCGTCGGCAGCAACAAGATCAGCACAAGCGCGGCGATTGCCGCCAACAAGCCCCAATTTTCCGCAAACCAGTTCACTACAACCGGATTCTGTTTTACTGCCGGTCCACCCGCTTCAGTAATGTTGGACATGACCTCCCCCACAACGAGACATCCAAAGATTGAAAAGAATGCGCTCAAGACGAATTACAGTGTTGAGAAAGGTCAAAAGCCGTCGCATTAATTGCGCACCGGAAATTATTTATTTGTTATGCGAGAAAAAAGCGGCGCGCCTGCGCTAGGCATGGCTGCGAAGCGCGCCTCCCTTAAATTAGGCCTGCGTCTACCCCGGCGTATAGGCTCGCCGCTTCAAAGTCAGGAATTCAACCGGGCAAGCGCCGGCCGATTGCGCAGGACAATGCGCCGAGAAGTCGACAACTCGATCGCACGCGAGTTCTCAAGCTGCGTTAGAGTCCGCGAAACGGTCTCGATAGTGAGACCGAGATAATCGGCAATGTCCTGTCGACACATCGGCAACTCAATCTCGTTTACTGCACGGCTACGCTTGGCCATTTCCAGCAGGAATCCTGCAATCCGCTCCTGAGCGCTCTTGATCAAGAGCAGAATGCGGGCCTGCGTACGCTGCAACTCGTCGGTGGTCAGTTTGAGCAAATGACTTGCCATCGCCGCATCGCCGGCAATGCGCGAAGTGAGTGCTGCACGCTTCACGATACGAACCGTTGTTGTGCTAAGCGCCTCGGCCGAAAAGCTGTGCTCCTCGCCCGCTTCTAGGCCGAATACGTCGCCAGGCAAATAAAACGCGCCGATTTGCCGGCGACCGTCGTTCAGACTTTTGGATGTTCGGACGCAGCCCGACTTGACCACATAAAGGTACTCGGCCGGCTCGCCTTCGCCATAGACCTCTTGGTTGCGGCCAAACGACAGGGCCGCGCCCATCATGTCGAACAATTCAGCGATCGGCGCACGCTTGAATTCAGGGGCCGCGAACTGTGGCCGGCTGTTGCCACCAACAATTTCACGGACGTTCAAATGGATGGTCATGATCGGTTGCTCCCTGTGCGGCTAAGTGTCCGCACCATGCCTGGCCATCCGACCTTGGAAAATTCAGATATTCAACCTAAGGGGTTTCCCGTAGAGATAAAACTAAACAATTACAATGCCTTAAGCGCATCATGCGAGGGGCTTGCGCTTTGCCGCGCCGCCAGCACAGATAGTTGAATGCGAAACGTTAACACAGCCGGCATGCGGCCCGATTCGAAACGACCCCTGCCGTTCGGCTCGGAGCAAGCTATTCTGCCCACAATGTTAGGCTCTGCGTTGGCGGCGGCATTGGTCGCGATGGCGTTTCTGGCGCGACTACTGCTCGGAGAGACGCTGTCTCACGAAGTCCCCTATCTTCTTTTCATTCCAGCGATTTTGGTGGCGAGCGGCGTAGGCGGCCCTGTACCAGGACTGCTGGCAACCGCTCTGAGCAGCCTCCTGCTTTTGTATTTTTCGGAGCCAGCTTTTCCGATTGCTGCCCCGCAGCTGTTTGGTCTCGTCGCTTTCACGTTGATCGGGATCGGCATAGCCCTTCTGGGCGCGTACACGCAGCGGGCTCGCTCGGCTGCCATCGTGAGCACGCGCGATCTCCTGGCGCGCGAAGCTCACCTCAAATCCATTCTGGACACGGTGCCTGATGCCATGATCGTCATCGATCTGGATGGGACTATACAGTCCTTCAGCTCTGCTGCCGAACGACTGTTCAAGTACACCCCGGCCGAGGTCATCGGCAAGAATATCAAGATGCTGATGCCCCAGCCCTATCGTATGGAGCACGACAGTTATCTGAAGCGCTATCAGGCGACCGGAGAGCGCCGGATCATCGGTATTGGCCGCGTTGTGGTGGGCGAGCGCAAGGGCGGTTCGACGTTCCCGATGGAGCTTTCGGTCGGCGAAATGCGGTCGTCCAATAAGACGTTCTTCACTGGATTCATCCGCGACCTCACCGAGCGGCAGCACACGGACACGCGCTTGCAGGAATTGCAATCCGAACTCGTTCATATTTCGCGGCTCACTGCCATGGGTGAAATGGCCACAGCGTTGGCCCACGAGCTTAACCAACCGCTTTCCGCGATTGCGAATTATTTAAAGGGAAGCAAGCGCCTTTTGCAGGATCGAACTGATGAAGAATCGCGCCAGACATGCGAGGCGCTCGACAAGGCCACCGATCAGGCGCTGCGCGCCGGTCAGATCATCCGCCATCTGCGCGACTTCGTGTCCCGCGGCGAAAGTGAGCGACGGCCGGAAAACTTGAACAAACTGATCGAAGAAGCAAGTGCGCTGGCGCTCGTGGGCGTCAAGGACGTGGACGTACGTTTCCATCTCGATCCCAGCGCCGACCACGTTCTTGCAGATAAGGTTCAGATCCAACAGGTGATGATCAATTTAATGCGCAATGCAATCGAGTCGATGGCCAATTCGGAGCGGCGCGCACTTACGGTGAGATCGACGCCGATCGATGACGACTTTGTTGAGGTCAGAGTGTCCGACACCGGATCCGGCATTGCCCCAGAGATCGCTGAGGACCTTTTCAAGCCATTTTTTACAACAAAGGCCCATGGCATGGGCGTCGGCCTGTCGATCTGTCGGACGATCGTCGAAGCCCATGAAGGCAGCATTTCAGTCGAGCCAAACCATGGCGGCGGGAGTATTTTTTGCTTCACAATTCGAGCGATGACGAAACAGGATGTGTCCGGCGATGTCTGACAAGCAAACCGTGCATGTGGTGGACGATGACGAAGCCGCTCGGGAATCGCTGGCGTATCTGCTCACAAGCGCAAAGATTAACGTTCGAACCCATGACTCCGCTGTGGCATTCCTTGAAGCCCTGCCGACGCTTAGTCTCGGATGCGTCATCACCGATATTCGCATGCCTGGATTAAGCGGAATAGACTTGCTCAAGGAACTGAAGAAGACGGCGCACCCTGTTCCGGTCATCGTCATTACAGGGCATGGCGATGTCCCTTTGGCCGTCGAGGCGATGAAGATCGGGGCTATGGAATTCCTTGAAAAGCCCTTCGACGATGAAGTGTTGGTGGCCAGTGTCCGCGCCGCCCTTAACAATCGCGAAACTACGGAAAAACATGATTCCAAACGTGCGGAGCTTCTTGACAGACTTGCGACACTTTCGCATCGCGAACGGCAAGTGCTTGAGGGATTGGTTGCCGGGAACCCCAACAAGACAATCGCCTTTGACCTGGCCATTAGTCCAAGAACGGTCGAGATCTATCGCGCCCATGTCATGACTAAAATGAAGGCGGCAAGCCTCTCGGATCTTGTACGGATGGCCATGCTCGCCGGTATCCTGGACGACACACCTCGGTAAGTGGCGCGTTCCTGATACCAATTTGCGCTAGATCAACATCAAAATCTCTTGCTCCACCTAACCTCGATTTTAGGTTGGCTCGCGGTGCCGACCGTTTCAAGCTTGATTCGGGTAGTTTCTTTCAATGATCCAATATTGAGGTAACGCCACTCTTGATAATCGATGCGTGGACGCTGACGATTAATGCAGTTGATGTCCACTTTGAGTCAGAAGCAGATAGTCCGCGCGCTTTGCCCGATGTGCGCTTAATCTGAAGCAATATCTGCTGCGCTTATCGTCTGCGTTCCATGACCCATCAATACGCAAAAACGTATCTCCCAT
>DATAIA010000371.1:0-3840 GCA_036262895.1 Xanthobacteraceae bacterium | reverse complement strand
ACTCGTAAGGGTAAGGGATTGGCTGCTGGCCCGTTATGTCGGCCTCTTGCACTGCGTTTTGCGGGTGAGAGGCCGCTGATGGGGAGAAGGTCCACATCAGCGCCGGCGGATCATCCCGCCGGCCTTCATTTGTCTGTTTGCATATGATCAATAAGCAGGTTGCAAGCCTCGCCGCGGCGCTCAACGGCATCAAAGACGGGTCAACCGTGCTTTGCGGCGGATTCGGAGCGGTCGGAACACCTGACGAGCTCATGGATGCGCTCCTCGAGCAGGGGGCGAAAGATCTCGTCATCGTGTCGAACAATGCAGGGGTTGGCGCGAAGGGGCTGGCTGGCCTGATCGGTGCCGGGCGCGTGCGGAAAATCATCTGCTCCTATCCGCGCTCCGATGATCCCAGGGCGTTCGATACGGCCTACAAGACCGGAAAGATCGAACTTGAATTGGTCCCGCAGGGGACGATCAGCGAGCGGATGCGCTGCGCCGCGGCAGGTCTGGGCGGCTTCTATTCCCGGGTATCGGCCGGCACCAAGCTTGCGGCAGGTAAAGAGGTTCGGGACATCGATGGGGTCCCGCATGTCCTGGAGCGTCCGCTTAAGGGCGATGTCGCACTGATCAGGGCGCATCGGGCCGACCGGTGGGGCAATCTGACCTATCGCAAGTCCGCACGGAACTTCAATCCGGTGATGGCCATGGCCGCGGACTTGAGCATCGTGCAGGTCGCGGAAATGGTTGAATTGGGCGAGATCGATCCCGAAGCCGTTCATACGCCGGGAATCTTTGTCGATCGTATTATCGTCATTTGAGGTGGAGGTTGTCGTGAAGCCGCTTTCTCGTCGTCAGATCGCCTGGCGCGCCGCTCAGGACATCACGGACGGCGCATACGTCAATCTCGGCATCGGATTGCCGACGCTGGTGGCCGATTTCATTCCGCGAGACCGCGAAATCGTTTTCCATAGCGAAAACGGCATTCTGGGCCTTGGCCCCGCGCCGGGGCCGAACGAACTCGATCCGGACCTCATCAATGCCGGAAAGGCTCCCGTTACCCTGCTGCCGGGCGGATCGTTTTTCCACCACAACGATGCGTTTCTGATGATCCGCGGCGGCCATCTCGATATTGCGCTGCTCGGGGCATTCGAAGTGTCCGAAGATGGAGACATCGCGAATTGGACGACCGAGGATCCGGACTTCCCGCCCGGTGTCGGAGGAGCAATGGATCTCGCGGTCGGCGCCAAAGAGATCCGCGTCCTTGTCGAACATACGACGCGGGACGGAAAGCCCCGTATCCGCAAGCAGTGCGGCTATCCGCTTACGGCAACGCGGTGCGTCAAGCGGATCTACACCAACCTCGCCGTCATTGATGTCACCCCGAACGGAATGGTGGCGCGCGAACTGGTCGAGGGGCTGACCTTCGAAGAGCTGCAAAACGTCACCGAAGCAAAGCTCACGCTTGCCGATGATTGGCAGCCACTGAAGGCTGCTTGAAATACAAATGATGGATGGTGCTCGCTAAAACGCGAGCCAGCGTCCTAGTTTGAAGCAGCAAGCGGCTCCATGCCGGAATTTCTGATCGCCATGGACGCATGCGGCGAGGCGAGAAATTCGATCAGTTTTTTGGGCGCTTCAATCTCCTTCGCGCCCGCCACGACCGCAGCTGAAAACGTTTGAATGAACTGAATCTTTAAGGGGAGGATACCTGCAAGCTCGACTCCCTCCGCGGCGACGATTTCACTGACAGGCATCACCGCGAGATCCGCATCTCCTGCGGCGACCATTGCGGTTGCTTCCCTGCCACGCGGCGTCATTTTGGAATTGATCTTTTCCGCAATGCCGAGCCGCGGGAAAAGATCGGTCTTGAGCCAGATACCGCTGGTGCTTCCGGGCATTGCAATCATTTTAGACTTCAGCAGGAGTTGTTTGAAGGAATCTACTGTGCTCACGTCTGGTTTTGGGGTTCCCGCACGCACCGCTACGCCGAGGGGCACTTGCGCCAGATCTACGTCTGTTCCGGGGACGATCCGGTTTGCTGCAATTAACTCCGTAAGACCTTCCCGGGAGAGGATCACCACGTCAGCGTGCACGCCGCGCGCAAGCTGGGCCTTGATTGTTTGCGGCCCGTCCCCCTGAGAGGCACCCGATCCGGTTGTGACCTTGATGCCGCTTATCCGCTCGAATTCCGGCAACAGCTTTTCGTATGCACCAGTGAATCCGCCCGACATCAAAACATCGACTTGTGCGGATGCAGTCATCGGCCAAAACAGCAGTGCAGCAACTGTGACAGCGATCTTTACGATGACGTCCGCCATCCGCAGCAAATAAGCGTTCATTGATCGGTTCCCTGTTCGACGCATTCTAAGTTGCAGCGTTTCGCCCGCGTGGTTACGGCTAGTGCCGCCGATTTGAAGTTCTTACACTGGTTGCGGCAAACTCGTTTTAGGAACTTCAAATCGAAACAGGGCACTAGATATAGCATTTATTTTGGGGGGCCGGTACTTTCCAGCGGGCTACTTGGCATTCTAATACTTGGCATTCTAAAAGACTGCACGCCTGGCCACGGTCGGGTATGACCAAGCAGTAAAGAAACGGACGGGCGACGATGGTTAAACTCAATGCCACGGCACTTCAGGACTTCGTGCGCGATATCTTCCATAAGGCGGGATGTTCGATCGAAGAGGGGGAGCGGATCGGCAGATATCTGGTGAGCGCCAATCTCACCGGGCACGACAGCCATGGTGTGATCCGGGTGCCGCGTTACGTCCAGATGAAACAATCGGGCGCCATCCACCCCGACCAAAAAGCGGAGATCGTCACCGACACGCCGGTGCTCGCGGTGGTCGACGGCAAATACGGCTTTGGTCAAAGCATCGCACCGCAAGCGGTTGAGATCGGGATTGCCAAATGCAAAGCAATGGGGCTCTCGGCCGTTGCGTTGAAAAACTCCGGTCATATCGGCCGCATTGGCGATTGGGCCGAAATGGCGGCTGCGGCTGATCTGGTTTCGGTGCACTTCGTCAACGCCGCGGGAAGCGTCCTTGTCGCGCCGTTCGGCGGTGTTGACCGGCGCTTCTCAACAGCGCCCTATTGCGTCGGCATTCCGCGCCCGGATGCTGCGCCGATCGTGCTCGACTTTGCAACGTCGCGTGTTGCCGAAGGCAAGGTTCTGGTCGCAAGCCGCGGCGGCAAAAAAATTCCGGACGATGCATTGATCGGGCCTGACGGCAAAACATCCGGCGACCCGCATGTGCTTTACGGCGATTATGAACCAAGCGGCGGTCGCGACTATCGCAACGGCACCGGCGCGATCCAGGCCTTCGGCGATCACAAAGGCTCCGGCCTTGCGCTGATTTGCGAACTGCTCGGTGGCTCACTCACTGGCACTGGTGCTGCTGAAGAGGACCGCCGTTTCGCCAACGGCATGTTGTCCTTCTACATCGATCCCAAACGGATCGATCCCGGCCCATTTTTCGCAAACGATGTCGCGCGCTATGTCGATGACGTCAAAAGTTCCAAGCCGATAAAACCCGGTGACGAAGTGCTGGTCCCGGGCGAGCCTGAACAGCGCATGCGTGCCGATCGCATGGCCAACGGCGTGCCGCTTTCCGATGCGACGTGGGAATCGATTGTCAACTGCGCGCGTGAGCTTGGATTTGATGAGAGGCGCATTCAGGCGGCTGGCGTCTAAGCACGATATTGGTTCGCAAATCCAAATAAGAAAAGGCGCGGGCGTTAAACCCCGCGCCTCAAGATCGTCATAAGTCAACAGTTACGCCGCGCCGTGGCTCTTGAACCAGGCGAGCGTTTTATTCCAGCCGTCTTTTGCCTGATCTGCCCGATAGCTTGGAC
>DATAIA010000370.1:0-5204 GCA_036262895.1 Xanthobacteraceae bacterium | reverse complement strand
CCTCCTCGCTTGAGGCTGCGTTAGCTGATCTTCAGCGTATCCGCGCCCTTGATCTGCCGGCCATGCGGCTCAGCAATCGCACCAAGATTGCGAACTACGAATGGATGGACGCGATCGATGTCCATAACATGATTGATTCAGCCGAACTGATCGTCCGATCATCGATCGAACGATGCGAAAGCCGGGGGCCCTTCATCCGCACTGATTTTCCGGAAACCGATAATCGGGAATGGCTTGCGGCGAATGTCATGATCAAAACCGAGAACGGTTTCAGGTTTGAGCGTGTGCCCTACGAAACACCCTTCTTCCAGCCCGGCTTTGATCGTCGCGACAACATGGCGGTGGTGTGGTGAGCGTGGAAGCGTCGTACCAGGCGATCCCTGCCGGCGAGGCTCGCACGATCGGCAGGAAGGAAAACCATGACTCGCTCCTCGCGCGAAATGAGATATTGCGTGAGGGCGATAGGGTCACGGTGTCTGTCCGTCGTTCGGAAGGCGGTGAGGCAGGTTCGCTCCAGACATTCGAAATACCGTATACCCCCTCGATGCGCGTGCTCGATGCCTTGAATTATCTGGCTGAGCACATGATGCCCGATCTGGCCTATCGTTGGCTTTGCGGTTCCAAAATGTGCGGCACCTGTGCCGTGCGCATGAACGGGCGTGAGGTGCTCGCGTGCTGGGAGGCGGTCGAGCCACGGATGGTGATCGAGCCGCTCCGGAATATGCCGGTCATTCGAGATCTGGTCGTCGATCGCGCGCCGTACGACAAACGCGTGGCGGCGTTTGAACCGTGGTTGGAGCGGCCACAGGAGTATGCGGGATTTCCCGAACCGTTGAACCATCGGGATATGAAACATGCATCGAAGGCGCTGGATTGCATCGGCTGCATGTCGTGCTTTTCGGCCTGTCCGGTTGTGGGACTTGGCGATCTCACTGATTTCGCAGGTCCAGCACCGCTCGTGCAACTTGCCCAGACCGCGCTCGACGTTCGCAACTCACCGAGCAAGGTGGCCGCAGCGCTTAATCGTTCGGGGATCTTCAATTGCGTCTCCTGCTACAAATGCGAGGAAGTCTGCCCCGCCAAAATTCCGATTGTGACTTCCGTCATTGAACCGCTGAAAGCGAAGGCTGCTGTGGTTTCACCGAAGTTGGCGCACCATTCGCTGGTGTTCCGTTCGATTGTCGCAGCAAGGGGACGAATCGATCCCACGGAACTGGTCATGAGGGTGCAAGGCGGGCGGGTTCTGCTCGGATTCGTGCGCGCCTTCCGCCTCTTGGTCCGCCGCAAGATCAATCCCATCAGGACTCTCCTGCGGAGAAGGTCCGCAGCATCGGAAGCAGCATCGCGATTGCTTGCCGGTAAGGACAAGGAAACATGAAGTTCGCATTTTATCCGGGCTGCTCCGCCAAAAGCACCTGCGCGGAGCTGAATGTGGCGATGCGCCACGTCTCCGCGAAGCTGGGACTTGAGCTGCAGGAGCTTGAGTCGGCGACGTGCACCGGAGCGCGTGAATTGCGCGCCATTGATCCGGTTGGATTCGTTGCGCTGAACGTGCGGCTGCTTGCTCTCGCCGAACGCGAGGGGCTGCCCTTGATGACCATCTGCAACACCTGCACGCTCAACCTGTTAGACGCGAACGCAATGTTTAGCGAGGACAAGGAACTCGCTACCCAGGTGAATACGCGGCTGGGCGTCGAAGGATTGCACTATCAGGGGACGACGCGCGTCACACATTTCCTGTGGGTACTGTTCGAGGACATCGGAGCCGAGCGCCTGCAGCAGCAAGTGGTACGCTCGCTCAAAGGAATGTCCGTTGCCGCATTTTACGGATGCCATATCACCCGCCCCCCGGGCCGATATGGCTTTGTAGATTCCCGGAACAACCGTTCTCTTGAACAACTAACGGAAGTGCTCGGCTGTAAACCGGTCGACTATACGGGCCGCACCGAATGCTGCGGATTCCATACCGCCGCTCATGATGAAAAGGTCGCGGTGAAACTGACCGGCCGCCATATCGAATCTGCTAAAGTAAATGGTGCGGATGCCATGGTAACGCCCTGTCCGCTCTGCCACACCGTGTTGGACGGCTTTCAGAAAGAAATCGAGAAGGATGTCGGTCACCGGCTTGATATGCCCGTGCTCCATCTCCCGCAGCTGGTAGGGCTGGCGATTGGGCTCAGCCCGCAGATTTTGGGGCTAGACCGGCACGTTGTGGCGACCGGCCGCATTGGCAAGTTCACATCCGCGGTTTGAATGATCTCGTTTTGGATCCTGGCACGCTCATCCCCCTGAAGGAACACACAGGGGTGCGAAAATATGGGATACCCGCATTAACCTCCCCTCTGCTTAAGTTGCCATAAGGCAAAAAGGGGAGGTCACGGATATGAGCGCGGTCTTAGAAGCCGGAAATGGGACAGCACACGGCCGGTCCCGTCTTACAAAGCAGCAAATCATCGGATTTTTTGGCTGTTGGCTCGGCTGGGTGATGGACGGCGTAGATTCGTTCATTTTCGCCCTCGTGTTCGTGCCCTCAATGCGTGAACTGCTTCCCGCGTCAGGATTTGAAGCGACGCCGGCGAATATTGCCTTCTCCGGATCCGTCATGTTTGGACTGTTTCTGATTGGTTGGGGGATGGCGTTTATTTGGGGCCCGCTGGGTGACAAATGGGGCCGAGCCCGCACGCTTGCTTTGACCGTCGTCGTCTACTCGGTTTTCACCGGTGCTGCGGCCCTGGCACAAGATGTTTACCAGCTTGCCGTTTTCCGTTTCCTGGCCGGTATCGGTGTTGGTGGAGAATGGGCGCTCGCCGGTACCTTCATTGCCGAAATTTGGCCTGAAGATCGCAGGGCACGTGCCGGCGGATATCTTCAGACCGGCTATTACGTCGGCTTCTTCATCGCCTCCGCATTGAATTTTACCGTCGGGGCGAACTACGGCTGGCGCGTGATGTTCCTGTGCGGCCTTGCTCCCGTTGTCCTCGCGATCGCAGTGCGGATGATGATCAAGGAGCCTACCAAATGGTCAAACAAGGAAGTCGAGGCAAAGAAGGGTAAGCCGCTACGCGAGATTTTCGGAGCGAAATTCCGCCAGCGCACGATTGTACTGACCACGCTGCTGACCTGCTCGATTATCGGACTCTGGGCAGGAGCCGTCTACGCACCGGCTGCGCTTACTAACTTGGCGACGAAGGCCGGCTATACCGGGAAGGATATCCCGCAGTTGATTTCCTATTCGAGCATGCTGTTCTCCTTCATGACGATTTTGGGCTGCCTGACACTTCCTTTCGTCGCTGACGCGCTCGGCAGAAGGGGCGCCACAGCGGTCTTTTTCCTCGGCATGTTTGTCTCCATCATCACCGCGTTCGGCTTCCTGTTCTATCGGCAGGATGGGCTCATCCCGTTCATCATTGCGATGGCTTCCGTCGGATATTTCGGCGGCAACTTCGCCGTCTACAGCATCTGGATTCCAGAGCAGTACCCGACAACGGTCCGGGCGACCGCATTCGCATGGGCGATATCGTTCGGCCGTTTCGTGGGAGCCGGTGTCAACTTCCTGTTGGGATGGGCGGTCAGCCAGACCGGAACACTGGGAGTGCCGGTTGCGTGCACGGCAATCGCGTTTGCGATTGGCATCGCGGTACTTCCCTGGGCCATGGAAACGCGAGGCAAGGGGCTTCCGGAGTAGTTCCGGCCCCTTCGATTCACTAGAAAGGACATTTTGATGTTGAAGGTCATGGATCGCGCGGCAACGCTGCAAATATCCAATTTCATCGCCGGCAAATGGGATGCAAGCGGGGAAAAGATGGTGCAGCGTGCCAATCCGGCCAATCTCGACGATATCGTCTCGGTCTCGCCCGATTCCTCTGGCCAGACGGCGCGCCGCGCGATCGAAGCCGTGACGGCCGCGGCAGGATCATGGCGAAAGCTCACGCCGACGGAACGCGGCAAGATTGTACTGCGCGCTGCCGCCAATATCGAACGCGACAGGGATGAAATCGCGGCCTTGATCACTCGCGAGCAGGGAAAACCGATCCGCGAATCCTACGCCGAAGTGAAACGCGCCATCGACATCATGGAATATGTTTCCGGGTTTGGTCGGCGGCTCGGCGGCAATACCTTGCCGAGTGAGGAAGACGGCGTGCTCTGTTTCACGATGCGTGAGTCCATCGGGGCCGTTGCTCTGATCAGTCCGTGGAACATCCCGTTCGCGATCCCGTCCTGGAAGATAGCCCCCGCTTTCGTTTGCGGCTCGCCAATCGTCTTCAAGCCCTCGCCCTTCACTCCTGCGACGGCTGCGCGGATAGTATCCGCCTTCCTTGAAGCGGGAATTCCAGAAGAAGCGATCGCTCTGGTCCACGGCGGGCCGGAAGTCGGCGAAGAGCTGGTCCGCAATCCAAAGGTTGCCGGCATTTCGTTCACCGGCTCGACCAAGGTCGGCACCTCGATCCATGCGTCTGCGGCTCCTCGGCTTGCCAAGACCCAACTCGAGATGGGCGGCAAGAATCCAATGATCGTCCTCGCCGATGCCGATATACCGGCCGCCGTACGCGCCTGCATGATCGCCGCTTTCGACGTGTCGGGGCAACGCTGCACCTGCACGAGCCGTGTTCTGGTACAGCGTGAGGTGGCAGACAAATTCATCGCTGAATTCGTTGCTGCAGTGGAAAAGCTCAAAATCGGCAACGGCTCGGATCCCGCAACAGAAATGGGGCCGCTCGTGGATGCGACGCGTCTGCAGGCGGTTAGCGGTTTCGTCGATCGTGCCCGGGCGGACGGCAGCCGCGTCATCGTCGGTGGAGGACGTCTTGAAGCCGCCGGCAATGGTCACTTCTATGCACCGACCGTGATCGATAACATTTCGCCCGAGCAGGAGATTGCGCGCGAGGAAGTGTTTGGACCCGTTGTTGCCGTCATGCCGGTCAATGATCTCGACGAGGCGCTCGGTATCGCCAACTCCGTCGATTACGGTTTGACAAGCTCGATCTTTACGAAGGACATCGGGCGTGCGTTTCGTTTCATCGACCGGATTCAGGCAGGCATGATCCACATCAACAGGCCGAATCTCGGTGGCTATTCCCACTTTCCGTTCGGCGGCCACAAGCACTCAAGCTATGGCCCGCGCGAGGTGGGTGACGACACTATTGGGTTCTATACGACCATCAAGAGCGTCTACATCCGTCACGCCTGACAATCCCGACTACCGG
>DATAIA010000369.1:0-3777 GCA_036262895.1 Xanthobacteraceae bacterium | reverse complement strand
ATCGGTTCGATATAGGTGGCATCGGCCAATTCCGGGTCAGTCATGATCGTGGCCGGATTGGAATTGACGAGAACGATTCGATAGCCTTCTTCCTTGAGCGTCTTGACCGCTTGGGTGCCGGAATAATCAAACTCGCAGGCTTGCCCGATTACGATGGGGCCGGCGCCGATGATCAGGATGGTCGAAATATCCGTTCTTTTGGGCATCAAGTCTCACGGGCCGGAAATTGGGCACAAAAAAAGGGCGCGCATGCCGCGCGTCCCTCGAACCAAGAGCGCGTATTCCTCGCGCGCGGGTGGTCTTTAGACCAGATTTTGCAGCCGCGAAAGGGCCTTAAAACGCCCTTCAACCGGCATTTTCACCCGTGAGTGGCTGGAGGAGCGGCGGGGGTAAGCCAACCAGTTGGCATTAAGGCCTTGGGCCAACGATGAGCGCGGGCCGCGCGACGAAGGTCATCCTCGAGGGATTGTGTCCGATGTTGTGATCCGTGCGCGAGGCGTTAAAGCCCGCGGCGGCCAGTTTCGCAATCATTGCGTTTTCACTGTAGCGCTGCAGTCCGACCCGCCGGCGCAAGTGCCGGTAGTCGGACAGCGCCGTACTGACGAGCCCGATCAGCGCGTCCCTCAGGAAGCCATGCTTCCGCGCAAATCGCAGCAACGCGAGCACGTCCCTCCCCATGCCGACCTCGGGGCGAAGAATATCGCCGACTACGAGCCGGCCGCCGGGTTTCAACAGCCGCTTGATCACAGCAAAGGCGACGTCGAGCTCGAGAGGGGTCATGTATTGGGCGACCGAATTCATCACCGCCAGATCAACCGATTTCTCTGCCGTCTGCCGCAACTCATCGAGCGAACGCACCCGAACCTTCGTGTTCGGCGCGAAGCGCGCGATCAGCCGGCCGCGCACGCCCGGTGCGGGCTCCGCCAGGATCAGTTTGCCGCAGGCATCCGCGACCTTGCCCGCGGAAAGGGCCTCGCCGCATGCATAATCGAGCACGACCGAGTCCGGCGAAGAAATGTAACTGATGATATCGTTCGCGATCAGCTGAAAATGCAGGTCGCGATGGAGCTTGCTCGCATAAATCGTGTGCGTGGAATCGTAATAGTCAATCCAGTCGTCCATCGCGGCAGGCATCCATGGCGGCGGGTTCCGGCACCGGAACCAGCTTTAAGCTCACGCGTTAAAGCGTCCGGCAACCTCTGTCCATGCCGTCCAACATCCGGTTTCCTAGCAGGAAGGTGCATCGTGAGCAAAACCAGATCAGACAAAACCGCTGCCGATCTAGACACCCCCACCGATCTGCCGGAAGCAGCGGTGAACAAGATTTCGGCCGCACTCAACACGCTGTTGGCGGATGCTTTTGCACTTTACGTGAAGACCAAGAATTTCCATTGGCATGTCAGCGGCCGACATTTTCATGATTACCATCTGATGCTTGACACGCAATCCGAGGCGATTTTCGCAACTACCGACCAATTGGCGGAGCGCGTGCGTAAGCTCGGCGGCACCACCCTGCGGTCAATCGGGCAGATCGCGAAATCTCAGACCATCAAGGACAATAATGAGGAATACGTCCCGCCGCGAGAGATGCTGCGCGAACTGATGGAGGACAACAAGCATGTGGCCGCCGCGATGCGCAAGGCCCACAAGCTTGCCGACGACAACGAGGATTCCGGCACCGCCGGCTTGCTCGAGACTTTCATTGACGAAACCGAGCGCCGCACCTGGTTCTTGTTCGAGGCCAGCAGGCAGGAAGGCAGCAACGCGGCCTAGACTTATTCTTCTGACGCGCTTTCTTCACGCGAGCCGGCGTCCACTTCGCTCGAAAAGCTCTGGAGGCGTTCGCGACCTGCTAGACGAGGGGGCGCGATCATTTCTGGAAACCGCGTGAGTAATTGCCCGGTGCTGGCCCGCGCCGTCAGGGCCGGAATGACTGCAGTATTTTGGTCAAGGCGACGCTCGCCGTCTGCAGCTCTTGCAAATGGATTTTCGAAAGCATCCGCAATTTCTGTTCGCCCTTTTTCGTCAGTTTCACCAGGATGCGCCTGCTGTCATCTTCATCGGCGATCCTTTCGAGCAGCCGAAGCCTTGTCATCCGGTCGACCAGCTCCACCGCCGTGTGGTGCCGAACCAGAAGAAACTCGGCCAACTCACCCACCGAAAGCGGTTCCGCGCTCGAGAAGCCCTTGATGGCGAGAAGCGCCTGATGCTGTTGGGGCGTGAGCCCGGCATCACGCGCAGCCGTTTCGCTGAACGACAAAAACCTGCGAAGTTGAAAGCGAAACTGAGCCAACGCTTGGTAGTCGACGGCTTGAGCATCGGCGCGGGTTTGCCGTCTATCGCTGACCGCCAGATCGCGCGGCTCTCGCTGTTTCGATCGAACCATGATTGCCCGCCCACGATCAAGCGAACAGCATACCCTCGATCGTCGTACGCGCCAATTTTCTGCAGATTATCAATTTTAGTGAAAGTGCGGCTTTAGTGAAAGTGCGGCGGGACAGGGGAACGGCCGCGACAAATATGCGCCGGGATATCCGAACTATTTGGCAGCCGTGCTCAACAGGTTCATCAGGATGTTCTGAAATCCAACCGGGATGCGCGTGTTCTTCCGGCGCACCGACTTCTCCAGTGCCTCCGCAATTTCCTCTATCGTATAGTCCTGGGTCGTGGATTTTGCGATGAGGTCGCGCCACATCGCCGACAGCGATTTGCCGGCGTGAAACGGCCGCTTGATGATCACACCCTGTGATCTAGCCCATCGAAGAATCTCATCGACGGTTTGCGGACCGCAATTCCGTGCGCCAACAATATCGGAATAGCTCAGGCTTCGCAGCAGGCGCGCGGGCGGTATCCATCTCCCTTTCGGCGGAGTTTCGCCGGTCAACTCCGGCGCCAGGTTCTTCAGGACGTTTTCGGCGCGTATGCTCAAGGGCGTCGACTGTGCGGGCGCTTCCGCCAAAACTTCCCTGGAGCTCGAAGATGAGGTGAATGACGCTATCTGCGGACGGAAAGCGGGAGCAGGCTTGTTGTCATGCCGCGCGATCGAACGGGCGGCATCGCCGCTCGCGGCGGTCCCGCTGCCGTTCTCCGGCCAGCTATCGCACTCCCGCGCGTTCGAAGTTTTCAACTTTCGAAGCATTGGCCTCCTGCCATCGAAGTCACGCTTCGCACGGCGAAATTATCCGCACCATAAGCATAAAGTTCAATATGTATCGTTATGCGATATAAAGGCATGGAACAGCATTGGTTCCTGCGACGAAAGTGAAATTGACAGGCTTGGCACGAAGGGAATTCTCTGGGGTTTCAAAGAGGCATTTAAAGTGCCTTGCCGGCTGACCGTTCGATCGAGCGGCAGGCTTGTGCGGCCGCATAAAAGGCTGGGAGGATCAATACTCATGAAAAGCGAAATTTTCGGACGAGAAATCCTGAAATCAAACGGCAATGCGAGCGTGTCACGCCGCACATTGTTGCAGGTTGGCGCGGGGCTTTTCGGTAGCGCCCTTTTGCCCGGAACCATCAACGGCGCACTTGCGGAAGAACATCCCTCGATTGGCACCTATCCCGCCGGTTCCTCCGGCTCGTCGGTTTTCATCGGCATCACCGTGCCGCGCACCGGAACCTACGCTCTGCAGGGCGAGGACGAGCTCAAGGGATATGAACTCGCTGTCGAACACATCAACAGCGGCAATGAACTGATCAAGAAGATTTCGCCGAAGACAACCAAGGGGGTGCTCGGCAAGGAACTGAAATTCGGCGTCGCCGACTCCGGCGCCAAGC
>DATAIA010000368.1:0-4284 GCA_036262895.1 Xanthobacteraceae bacterium | reverse complement strand
GTCTCGGCCGCTGGGTTTGCCATCATTATAGCGCAAGCTGAGTCCGATCCCGAGTTAGCGGTGGAGACCGGAATCCGGGTCGATCTCCCGAAGGACATGCGTGCTCGGCTGCTGAGCCAGGCCACGGAAGCTGTTCGCTCGCGGCTGTTGGCGCGGGCGCCACCGCATCTTTTTGAGGAAATCCGAACTGCGATCTCGGCCGCTTCGGCCGGCGCAGATCGCGAAATGTCGAAGGTTCGCGACTTCGCCACGGCCGAACGGGTGGTCGCGCAGCTAAGAGAAGACGGCGAGCTCAACGAGGCCGCGCTGCAGGCCTTCGCCAAGGCGCGAAAATACGAAGAGACGGTGGTTGCCCTTGCCGAGCTGTCGCAATCGACCGTCGAGGTTGTTCGTCCCTTGATGCAAAGCCTTCGCGACGACGGCGCCTTGATCCCCTGCAAGGCAGCAGAGCTTGGCTGGGAGACGGTCCACGCCGTGCTGGAGAGCCGGTTTGCGACCGGGTCAATGGGGCCACGCGAGATCGCCAGGGCAAAAGGACAATTCTTGGCGCTGACGATTGAGAATGCGCGCCGCTTGCTCCGGTTTTGGCAGGTTCGATCGTTGTCCTAGCCCTCTATTCGGTGCACCGGGACGTAACGCTGAGCCAAGCAGGGCTCGTGCGCGATCGAAATTACTTATCGGTCTCAGTCTGGAGACAGTGATTGATATGCGTGGTGCGGTCCCTCGGCAGCACCTTTGCCTCCTCGGCCTTGCGCTGGCATCGTATCATCTTGACCTGCTCCGCGCGCCGCTTTTCGGCCGCTTCGCGGAATTCGGGCGCGACGACGCTCGGATCGACCAGTTTTTGCGCGAGCATCGGCTTTACCGGGACGAACGCCGTCATCATGAATATTGAAAACACAACGAGGTGCAAAACGGACCGCATCGCAAAATTCTCCCAACAAAAATCGTTGCCGATATTGGGCGGCCCTAAATGAGGGCCTACAGCTTGGTAGCTGTGCCGGCTGCCGCCGCATGTTAACGAGATCACATTGGGACGCAAATTGTCTTAGGGGCGGGTGCTCGCGTTTGAGTCGTGAGCCCCGGAGCAACGCGCCTCAGCAATCGGCCAGCACGGCTTCCCACCGCCTCAGAAGCGACGTTCGCGGGGCGTCATCGATGCGCAGCCGGTCGGCAATCCAGTCAAAAATGAATTCGTTCGCAAGCGTCGGGTTGTCGATGTGATCCTGCGACGCAGCCGTATCGGCCCCGCGGAATATTTTCAGCGTAGCGTCGCGCTGATCCGACTTGATCTGGCCAAACAGGCCGCTGACGTGGCCTGCCTCGAGCCAGCCATGCTCGCCGATGGTGATCAACACCGGACACTTTATGCTGCGGCTGACTCGGCCAACTTCGAGCCCGGCGGAGAGGAGATGGCCCTCACTGGTCTTGCCGCGCTTTGCAAAGAACTCTCGCTCGTGCAGATCCCAGATGCCCCCATCGCAAACCGCGGCCGCGAAGCGATCATCGAGGGCAATTCCCCGTGCGACGAACGAGCCCGAACTGCTTCCGAGAATCGCTATTCGGGCTTTATCGACATCGTTCCTGGTCGCGAGGTAATCCATGACATGGCCAATCGCGGTTTCCATATCCGGCCGACCGACCAGCTTCTCGAATAGCGCGCCGCTGCCGGATCCCAGTAGATCTACCGCGAGCAGGGCCATGCCGCGATCGGCCGCGTACCGCGCAATCTTGTAGAGATACTCTTCCTTGCGATGGCCCGGTTCGCCGATGCAAATGACGACCGGCGTTTCGGATGACGCGTTCGGAGGGGGCAGGAAATAGCCTTCCAATGGGTATCCCTCAAGCCAGGGAATCTCGACGGCCGCGCCGGCGGGCTTGCGATGCTTGAGGTAGCTTCGCGCGCATGCCCGCATGCTGGCGAGCACGGTTTGCCGTCGCTTGTCTGCGCAATCAAAAGGGAACATGGCCGCGTTGTAGTAATTCGTCGCACGCAGCCAGTTGCTTTGCGCCGTCAGCAGATTGCCGCGCGCGATGGCCCGGTCGGCGCGTTCGGCGCTGACATCGCCAGTCTTCTTCCATTCCTGAAACCAGGACTGCTCGTCATTTGGATGGATCCGGTTCGCGGTGAGGAAGCATTCAGAAACCGTCGAGCCACCTTCTTGAGCTGCTCCCAGGAGCCTCATCAGTTCGGTCGAAAGCTCTTCATTGTCGGGCCAATGGGTCCACCCCCTGGGATCGAACTGAGGTCGCAAGCAGAGTGGCCCTTCGGAGCTGGACGGGTTTATGCAGGCATTCGAGACGAGGCTCCATCAATGGAGCTTTGTTTTTGACTAGCCGATCCGATTGCCTTCAATCCGGGCGAGGAGGCTCAGAGATCGATCGCGACTTTCAAGCAGGCTTTCTCAAGGCGGTTCTTCAGGGATGTGAGTTTGGCGGTGAAGGCTGCGAGTTCTCGATCCCTAAAATCCGCAAAGATGAAGTCGCTCAGGGTTTCCTGCTGGGAGGCCAGGTTCGCCATCTGCTTGTATGCCTTGTCTGTCAAGGACATCTGCACGATTCTGGCATCATCCACAGAGGTCTTTCGGCGCATGAACCCTTTCTTCTCCAGCAGCTTCGACTGCGTTGTGACGAAGGATGGGTCGACGTGAAGCATCTTTGATACGACTTTCACCGGAACGCCTTCGCCCTGATCGAGGTCTGCCAACGCCGTCAGGATCATCCACTGTGGACCGCTTATTCCCAGAGCCTTCGCCCAGAAGTAGCGGAGCTCCTGCAGGTAGACGTTGATCGAAGCTACTTCCCAAGTGAAGCGCTTGATGACGTCCTGATTCTTTGCCGCGTCGCTCGGATCAGCCCGTTTCGCCAAGTCCACTGAACTCGCTCCCTTATTGAGGCCAGCTCCCACGCCTCAATATCGATCGGTTCGCGGTAGGGCGCAATTGAAAAAATCAGATAACAAGATCAAGCATGTGACGCGCTTTTTTGGCTCTAAAAAGGTCAAAACAGAGTGTTGCGCGCTAGACACACCGCACCTGCAAACAATTAGCTTACTCAATAAACTATTTTGATTACGTAATTTCACCATGCATAGTTCATGAGGCGACTGGGGGCCAGATCGTCCCGTTAGGTGGTTCGCTTTTGTCCCTCGCGTCACGCGGGTGTGTCCGAAGACGCGAATGACAGAGCGGTTTTCAAGGGATCAGGGGACCAACCCTTGGGTGTTCGCACCTGACGGAGCCGGAACCTTCCCACAACTGGAGGTTAACATGAGGATTATTAAGAGCCTTATGCTCGGCTCGGCGGCGGGTCTGCTCGCCATGAGTGGGGCACAGGCAGCTGATCTTCCGCTCAAGGCCAAAGCGGTCGAGTACGTGAAGGTCTGCTCGCTGTATGGTGCCGGTTTCTACTACATTCCGGGTACCGACACCTGCATCAAGCTGGGTGGTTACTTGCGTGCTGACGTGGCGGTCAACACGAACACGGACGACACTGGTAACACGTCGGGTCCCGGCGGCGCGAAAAACCGGTTCACCAATGGTTACACCTGGCGTTCGCGCGAAGACCTCAACATCGATACCCGCACTGCGACCGAATATGGCGTGGTCCGCACTTTCTTCGATGCGACGTTTACCTGGACGACAGACAGCTTCGCCGGTCAAGGAAACGGATCGACTGTTTATTCGCCGATCGGTGCAGTTTCCGCGCCGAACAACGCCAACGCAGGCGCGGTGGCCGGTGGTACGGTTGGCGTCTATTACGCCTTCATCCAGTTCGCTGGCTTCACGATGGGTAAAGCCGTCTCGCAGTTCAGCGCTCCCTGGACCAACTATCCTGGCAACGTCTATGACGGTCTCGTCGGCGGCGGCGGCACGGTTACAGGCGTGAACCAGTTCACCTACACGGCTGACTTTGGCAACGGCGTCAGCGGCACACTTTCGGCGCAGGACTCGGTCGCCTATTACCAGGCGGGCGTGAACAACATCAGCGCCGGCGGCGCTTTTGGCACCAGTGACTACGCTGGAACGATTTCTCCTGACTTCGTCGGCGTCATCAAAGTTGACCAAGCTTGGGGTCTGTTCCAGATATCGGCGGCCGCCCATGACAACCATGCGGCCTATTACGGTGCAACCGAACTTACTGGCCATCCGGATGACAAATGGGGCTTTGCGCTGCAGGGCGCCCTGTCGATCAAGAACATTCCAACGGGTGTTGGTGACGTCATCAACATCCAGGGCGTGTATACGGATGGTGCAACCCGCTACAATATTCAGGACTTCGGGG
>DATAIA010000367.1:0-6089 GCA_036262895.1 Xanthobacteraceae bacterium | reverse complement strand
ATCAACGGGCGCAAGTGGTGGACATCGGGCGCGATGGATCGGCGATGCAAGATCGCGATCTTCATGGGACTGACCGATCCGGCAGCCGCATCACACAAACAACAATCGATGATCCTGGTCCCGATGGATGCAAAGGGCATTCGCGTTGTACGGCCGCTTCACGTCTTCGGCTATGACGACGCGCCGCACGGTCACGCCGAAGTGATTTTCGAAAATGTGCGCGTGCCGGCGTCAAACATTCTGCTCGGCGAGGGCCGCGGCTTCGAGATCGCCCAGGGCCGTCTGGGCCCCGGCCGCATTCACCATTGCATGCGTCTGATTGGCGTTGCCGAACGCGCGCTTGAAACCTTGTGCCAGCGTGCACTCGCGCGCCGCACATTCGGACGGACCATTGCCGAGCACGGCGTGACGCGTCATTGGATTGCAGAATCCCGCATGGAGATTGATCAGGCACGGCTGCTGACCATGCATGCCGCTGATATGATGGACACGGTCGGAAATAAGGGGGCACGGGCCGAGATTGCGATGATCAAAGTGGTTGCGCCCAATGTCGCACAGAAGGTGATCGACAGGGCGATCCAGGTGTGCGGCGGCGGCGGCGTATCCCAGGAATTTCATCTTGCTTACGCCTATGCGCGTTCGCGCGCATTGCGCCTTGCCGATGGCCCCGACGAAGTGCATCGCGAAACCGTGGCCAAGACCGAATTGCGGAAATACACGACGCGCGGCAACGCGTGATGGTGTCAGCTGCTTGATTGATCAGCGACGGGACTCTTGCATTTTAGTTGTTTCAACTGGATTCCCGCTTGCGCGGGAATGAGCGGAGGGACGGCAACGTTTCATTTTTCCGCTCATCCCCGCGAAAGCGGGGATCCAGCCCTCAATTCAAAGCAAACCAGCCTCTAAGTAATCGTCACGCCGCCATCAGCAACAACAACTTCCCCTGTGATAAAACTCGCCGCAGGCGAAGCGAGAAAGGCCGCAATCGTGCCGATTTCTTCCGGTGCACCGATCCGGCGCAGCGGCGTGCGTTCGGTGCGTGTTGCAAGCTTCTCCGGGTCTTCCCACAACGCGCGCGCAAAATCGGTTTTCACCAATCCAGGTGCTACACAATTGACGCGGACGTTTTTTGGTCCCCATTCAAGGGCGAGATTGCGCGCGAGCGCAAAATCCGCCGCTTTCGACATGCCGTAGGCGCCGATCACATCATTGCCGCGCAAACCTGCAATCGATGAAATAAAAACCACCGCGCCGCCGCCGCGCGCGGCCATGCCGGGAATTGTGAGATTGCAGAGCCAGAGATTGCTCTTGACGTTGGCGCCCATGATCTTGTCGAAGGCTTCGTCGGTAAGTTGGCTCATCGGTCCATAAGCCGGATTGACGGCTGCATTGCACACCAGAATATCGATCTGACCAAACTTACGGATCGTCTCCGCAACCAGCGCCTCAACCTCGGGCTTTCGCGAGACGTTGCAGGCGATCGCAACGGCATCCCCGCCTTGCTTTCGGATGGCCGCGGCTACCTCCTCGCAAGACTCGATCTTGCGGCTTGAGATCACAACTTTCGCGCCGAGACCGGCCATCGTTTCCGCGGTCGCACGGCCGATGCCACGGCTTGATCCTGTGATGACGGCGACCTTTCCGGTCAATGCGAAGGGCGAGTTCATGATGGTTTCCCGGCGTTTACGGCATTGCAACCGAAACCCTATTCCATGATCAAGCCCAATGCGATATCTGCAAATCTGGTTTTACCCGAATTGGCCCATGACAAACGCCCCAAACAATTCAATCCGTCTCATAGTGATGCGCGGCGACGGCATCGGCCCGGAAATCATGGCGGCTACGCTACAGGTTTTGCGCGAGGCCGATCGCCTGTTTGATCTCGGGATTGCCTTGGAAGATGTGCCGATCGGCTTTGAGGCCTTGAAACTCGACGGCACGACGCTTTCAAACGCGGCAATCGAAAAAGCGAGGGCGGCCGATGGCGTCATCCTTGGCCCGGTTTCGCACAACGAATATCCGCCGGTCGATAAAGGCGGCCGTAATCCTTCCGGTGGTTTGCGCAAGGCGCTTGATCTTTACGCCAATATCAGGCCGGCGCGTGTGCGGCCCGGACTGACGCCGAAATGCGGGAAACCGATCGATCTCATTATCGTGCGGGAAAACACCGAAGGCTTCTATTCCGATCGCTCGATGTTTCTCGGCCCCGGTGAAATCATGCCGACGCCGGATCTCGCGCTTTCGCTGCGCAAGATCACGCGCGCCGGATCGACCCGAATTGCCAAAATCGCGTTTCGTCTTGCCATGCAGCGGCGCAAAAAATTGACCGTCGTTCACAAATCGAATGTGCTGCGGGTCTCCGACGGCTTGTTCCTCGAATGCACACGCGAGGTGGCGAAACAATTCCCGGATGTCACAGTCGAAGAGCGCCTTGTTGACGCAATGGCTGCCCTTCTGGTGCGCGATTCCAGCGTGTTTGATGTCATCGTCACCACCAATATGTTCGGCGATATTCTGTCGGACGAAGCCTCGGAAATCTCCGGCAGCCTTGGATTGGCAGAATCGCTCAATGCCGGCGCCGATCACGCGGTGGCCCAGGCGCAACATGGCTCTGCTCCCGATATTGCCGGGCGGGACATCGCCAACCCGACCGCACTGATCGGATCAACCGCCATGCTGCTGCAATGGCTCGGCGAGCGGCGCGGCGATCAACGGCTCGTGCGCGCGTCCACGTTCATCGAGCAGGCAGTCGACCGCGTCATGGCTACGCCTGAAGGCCGGACGGTCGATCTCGGCGGAAAGTGCGGCACCAGGGCTTTTGGCGAGCGCGTGGCGGCGAGTTTGGGCGAGTTGGCTGGGCGTTAATGGTTGCTTCCCGCTCTCCTCACCGAATTCAGGTGTTCCTGAGTTCGGAAATAAAAAACGCCGAAGTCGGAAACATCCGACTTCGGGCGCAGGGCGAGGGAAAGCAAGCGCTTGATCCTAACCGCCAGCCCCCATAGCTTGCCGGCCAACCACTTCAATCCGTCATCCTGAGGTGCTCGGCGAAGCCAGGCCTCGAAAGATGGATGGCCCATCAACGGAGTTCCATCGTGACCAGCGGTATGCGCAAGGGCCTGACGAGCTACGGCGATCCCGGATTTTCACTGTTCCTGCGCAAGGCCTTCATCAAGGCCAAAGGCTATTCCGATGACGCGCTGGATCGGCCGATTATCGGCATCACCGACACCTACAGCGACTTCAATCCGTGCCACGGCAACGTGCCGCAGCTCATCGAAGCGGTGAAGCGCGGCGTGATGCTTGCCGGCGGATTACCGATGGAATTTCCGACCATTTCGATCCACGAGTCGTTTTCGCATCCGACCAGCATGTATCTGCGCAATCTGATGGCGATGGATACGGAGGAGATGATCCGCGCGCAGCCGATGGACGCTGTCGTTCTGATCGGCGGCTGCGATAAGACCTTGCCGGCACAGTTGATGGCGGCGGCAAGCGCCAACATTCCGGCAATCGTGATTCCAACCGGACCAATGGTGGTCGGGCATTACAAGGGCGAAGTGCTGGGCGCCTGCACGGATTGCCGGCGTCTATGGTCGAGCTTCCGGGCCGGCGAGATCAGCGACAGCGAAATCGAAACTGTGAATTCGCGGCTCGCGCCGTCGGTCGGCACCTGCATGGTGATGGGGACCGCAAGCACGATGGCCTGCATTGTCGAAGCGCTCGGACTTTCACTGCCGGGCAGCGCGACCATACCGGCAACACATTCCGAGCGCGTGCGTTGCGCCGAAGCAACCGGCAAGCGCGCCGCCGAAATCGCGCTGAAAGGACCGCGTCCGAGCGACATTCTCACGCCGCGCGCCTTCCGCAATGCGATGATCGTGCTGCAATCGATCGGTGGCTCGACCAACGGCATCGTGCATCTTGCAGCCATTGCCGGACGCACCGGACATCCGATTGATTTGAAAGAGTTCGATCAGCTCAGCCGTGATGTTCCGGTGCTGATCGATCTCAAACCATCGGGTGATCATTACATGGAGCATTTCCATCATGCCGGCGGCCTGCCGCGGCTGATGCAGGAAATCAAAGATCTGCTCGATACCTCGGCACCATCGATTGCCGGCGGCACGATTGCGGATGCCATCGCCACCGCCGAACAGGTTCCGGGACAAACCGTCATTCGTTCGCGCGCCAACCCATTGAAGAAAGAGGGCGCGATCTGCGTGCTCTCCGGCAATTTGGCACCACGCGGCGCAGTGATCAAACAATCTGCCGCGTCGCCGAAGTTGATGCAGCATACCGGCCGCGCCTTCGTCTTTGAATCCGTCGAAGACATGACGACGCGGATGGATGATCCCAACCTCGATGTAAACGAAACCGATGTGCTGGTGCTGCGCAATGCCGGACCAAAAGGCGCACCGGGCATGCCGGAAGCGGGCTATCTGCCGATCCCGAAAAAGCTGGCGCAAAAGGGCGTCAAGGACATGGTGCGGATTTCCGATGCGCGCATGAGCGGCACGGCATTCGGCACCATTGTGTTGCACATCACTCCGGAATCCGCCGATGGCGGACCTCTCGCACTCGTCCAGACCGGCGATCAGATCAAGCTTGACGTTCAAGGGCGCAGGATCGATTTGCTGGTCGATGACGCAGAGCTCAAGCGCCGCGCCGCCGCACAAAAACCGTTCGAGCCGCCGGTAAGCGCCTCACGCGGCTATGGCCGTCTGTTCCACGAAACCGTGCTGCAGGCGGACGAAGGCTGCGATTTTGATTTCATGGTGCCGGGAAAGAAGACTTAATGGGCGCAATTCCTATTTTCCGCTCATTCCCGCGCAAGCGGGAATCCAGCTCTTAACTGTGAAAAGTTTTGGACTGGATCCCCGCTTTCGCGGGGATGAGCGAGTTAATATTGAACACGCGAGTAAATAAGCTTCGCCCACAACTCAATACGTCTCGACGTGATATCGCCCGCTTTCGCGCATTGCGCTGCGCAGCGTGGCCCAATCGAGGCCGTGGGCGGAGCAGATCTCGTTGAAGGACGCTTCAACCCCCTCCTCCATGCCGCGCAAGCCACAGACATAAACATGAGTCGTTGACCGGCCGAGCAGGCCCGCCAGATCATCCGCGCGCTTGCGCATGCGATCCTGCACATATTCCTTCGGCTTGTCGGCAAGTCGCGAGAACACCAGTTCCTGATCGAGCAGCTTGGGCGAGACTTTCTGCAGCGGGCCGAAATACGGCAATTCCGATGGCGTGCGCGCGCCGAAGAACAAATAAAGCTTGCCCTTCGCATTCGGCATGGCGCGGCGGCGGCGCTCGGTGAAGCCGCGGAACGGCGCCGACCCGGTGCCGGTACAGATCATGATGATATCGGCTTCGCCGTCGTCAGGTTTCAAAAACGTCGACCCAAACGGTCCGGCAATTTTAACGACATCGCCCTGCTTGAGGTCGCAGACATAGTTGGAGGCGATGCCGCGATGGATGCTGCCGTCGGGCCTCGTTTCCACAACGCGCTTCACGGTGAGCGACAGATTGTTGGTGTTGGGTCGCTCGCCATCGCGCGGACTGGCGATCGAATAGAGCCGCAGGGCATGGGGCCTGCCCTGTGCATCCGTCCCGGGCAGAACTATCCCGATGCTCTGACCTTCCAACACGGGGAACGACGTCTGACCGAGATCAAGGATGATATGGCGGATATCCGAACTTGCATCGTCCGCCGTGAGACGGAAATTGGCCGCCACCACCGCTTCCGCCGGATTTTGCCGACTGAAAAGATTGATACGCGGTTCGCTTGCTGATTGCGGCGCACGCACCCGTCCACCCGAGCCTTGATGGGCATCGGCGAGCAAGGCGGCCACTTCATCATCCACCGCTTCGAGGGTTGCGCCGCCGGCATCCGGCTCCGGGGAGAACCCGCTTTCCGGCGGCAACTCCGTCCAGGAGAATTGATCGTCCAACGAGAACGGCTTGGCGACCATCACAAAATGATTGATCGACCCCGTAGGACATGGCGACACGCAATCCATGCAAAAATTACAGATCGTAGGATCGACGACGTAATTGTTTGCATCGTGCGTGACCGCACCAACCGG
>DATAIA010000366.1:0-2850 GCA_036262895.1 Xanthobacteraceae bacterium | reverse complement strand
GATCGCAACGGCAAGATCTTCGGCCAAATCTACGTCGAGAACCGCGAGACGGTGCCATATGACCAACTGCCTCCCGATCTCATTAACGCGGTCGTCGCAGTTGAAGACGCAAAATTTTATCAGCATCACGGTTACGATTCGTTCGGAATCATCCGCGCAGCGCTGAAAAATTTGACGGCCGGACATGTGCGCCAGGGCGCCAGCACCATTACGCAGCAACTGGCGCGCAACAGTTTTTCGCTCAAACAAAAAACGTTCCGCCGCAAACTGCTCGAGATTTTCCTGGCGCAACGGATTGAAGACAACTTCAGCAAACAGAAAATCATGGAGTTGTATTTGAACCGGATCTATTTCGGCGCCGGTCTGTATGGAGCGGAAGCAGCGTCGCGGGGGTACTTTGGCAAACCAGCCCGTGAAATGTCTCTGTCAGAATGCGCCACCCTCGCAGGCCTGATCAAGAGCCCAAACAGATTGTCGCCATGGACAGACCGCGCGACCTCGCGCGAAGCGCGCGACTACGCGCTCGATCGGATGCGCGAGATTGGATTTATCAGCCGCGAACAATGCACCAACGCACGAGGCCAGGAAATCGTTGTGGGGAGCCGGCAAAACGCCCAGGGACAGACCTACGCAGTCGATTACATTCGTCAGCAGGTGATCGCAGCCGTCGGATGGGACCGCGCAATCAACGAAGGCTATCGGATTCAAACCACAATCGACGTCGATCTTCAAAAGATTGCCGAAGATTCCTTGCGAGCGAATCTCGAACAGATCGAACAACGCCCCGATTACAATCACCAGACTTACGCCCAGTACGCAGCATCGTTTCGCAAGGCCAAAGCCAACGGCACGATGTCAAACCAGCCTGCTCCTGAGTATCTCCAGGGCGCGATCATCGGTCTGGACAATGCAACGGGCGATATTCTGGTGCTGGTCGGTGGGCGCGATTTCGAGCACAACCAATACAATCGCGCGTTGCAAGCGCGCCGGCCCGCTGGGACTGCAATGTTGCCATTTGTTTATGCGGCTGCTTTCGAAAAAGGAATGTATCCCGGGTCGCTGGTAGAAGATTCGCCACTGGATAATCGCGCGGTCATGATCGGTGGCACAACCGGAATTCTGGGCGAATGGGGGCCCGAAAGCGCCGAGAACCGTTATGAAGGCACGATGACGGCCAGACAAGCTCTGGCGAAATCAAAAAATGGCGCAACTGTCCGAATTGGGATGGACGCGGGAGTTGATGCAGTGTTGCAGCTTTGCGCTGCGGCGGGCATTCATTCCCCGCTTCGTCCTTATCCGGCCACGTTTCTCGGAAGCAGCGAGGTTACGTTGGCCGAGCTCGCGCTCGCTTACACGGTATTCCCAAACGGCGGCTGGCGGCCAAACGTGTCACATATTTTGGAGCGTATCGAAGAAAAGGACGGAACCTTGGTTTGGGATGCAAAACGGGAGAGTATCCGGAAGCTAGTCACCAAACCTGAAACCGCGTACGAAGTGCATTCCTGCCTTGCAGACGCGCTTGAATCAGGGACAGGGAAAGCTGCCTTCACGGAATTTGGTCTCAAGAAAATTCCGGCAGCAGGTAAAACCGGCACTGCCTACGATTTTACCGATGCGCTGTTTGCCGGGTATGATTCCAATTTCACCTGCGCCGTTTGGGCAGGTTTCGATAAGCCGCAAAAGATTTATCGCGGCGCATTTGGACGCGAGCTGGCGCTGCCTGTTTGGGTGGGCGTCATGAATGCCGCGGCTGACCATTATCCACCCCGAGAAGTCAAGCAGCCGACATCCGCCTCAGGCGGACTGAAGCAGGTCGAGATTTGTTCTAGGTCTGGGCTGCTAGCCACCGACAAATGTTATGACGCGGTCAAGACAGCGAATGGCGAAACGATTCAGCGGCGTACCACTTACATAGAGATTGGCACTCAATCGCAGGTCCCGACTGATCCTTGCAATGTCCACGGTGAGCCGCGCGCTCGTCTTGCCCGCTTTTTCTCTTCGAGCGATTTGCCGCGCGCCGCATTGGCCGTGGACCTGAGCGAGGTCACGCCAATCGCCGTAAAAAGTCCAACGCTATTAGCCGACACGGATCCTTACAATTCTCTTAAGCCAACATTGAAACCTGAGCCTGCGGCGCAGCCAGCAGTTCAAACCGCCGCAAATCAAAAGACCGACTCCGTGGCCGGAGAGAGCGGATTGAAACCAGCAAACATGGACGCGAGCGCCAACGGATCCGGTACTCAAACGGCGGAATCTGCTCCGGAGATCAGAAAAGCAATCCCGGTCCAACCGCAGGATAAGAAACCGGTCGAAATCCGGCGCGCAATACCGGTTAAACCTCTGGACCAGGAAGGCGAAGATGAAACCCTCTTGAAATCGGCAACGCCCCCTCCAGGCGATGCCGACGAATGAGCGATTTGAACCCGCGAACCACGCGGATTGACGCCGATAGTTAGAATGAAGAGTACCGAGGGAAGCAATGACGACGTACCTGGCTGGGTTTTTGGATTTCGTCACTTCCTCCGTGCTTTGTCATTTTCATCATCCGTATTCGCGTCAATTCGCGTGATTCGCGGGCTTATCTAACAATGACATTGCAGGGCGCAGAGGATTTTCGACTGACTGTTCTCAACCCAGGTGGGCGCGATCCGGAACAGCAGTTTCGCAGCGTGCCCGCGCCAGGCGAAGGCGCGCATCCGCCGATCAACTTCCACGCCTTCGCTGCCTGTACGCAGGGAGCCTTTCACCGTAACCCGCACCGCGCCATCGCGGAGAACACACCGGTTCTCCTGCTTTTGCGCGGCGATTTTCGAGCTTCAGAGCGCGCATTGGCCGACCTGAAAAAACATG
>DATAIA010000365.1:0-2898 GCA_036262895.1 Xanthobacteraceae bacterium | reverse complement strand
CTTGCCATTCTTGTCCAGAATCAGTTCATTGATGTCGCCGAGCTTCTCATTGGCTTCGTTGTAGACGTTGAGCCCCTTGAGCTTTGACGCTCGCCATTGACCCTTCAGAGCCATCTTTTCGGCGTTGGGCGCGGTGGCAGCGGCGTGGGTCGTTCGGTCAGCCGGTTGAGCCGTCTGCGCATAGGCGGACCCAGTAATGACAGTTGCGGTTAAAACCGCGGCAACGATCGACTTCATGTCCTTCCTCCAGTGATGGAATATGGGCTAGTAAAACCGACTGTGAGCCCTAAGGTTCCATCCTTCGGAACATTTGAAGAAACGGTAATACTTGGCAGTCAAATGCGCGTCGTTACGCGGGCTGGTCGCGGTCGGTCACATATCGGCGGCCGGAAGAGCCGGACAGGTGAATTGCATGGCCATTCGGCGCCTCTCAATTCTTAGCGAACCGCTATTGGTCTCATGTCGCATCATAGAAGTGGCATGGCACTCACTACTACGAGCCTGCCGGGATGTTCAGTGCAGCGCCAAGGGACTGCCAATGCCGCGTCAGCGATCATATACCGCTGGCCGTCCGATGCGACCTGATATCTTCAGCGCAAACGTTTTCCGTCATCAATGCAGCCGCTCGACAATTGCAGGCCGCAACGGTTCGATGCCTCTGAGCAACTCTTCCTTGGTCGCCAGTTGGCTGTGCCGGTCGTGTGCGCACCTAGCTGTCACGGCCGACAACGGGGTCGTTGCCGACGAACCCAGCAGCGGCACTTTCCTTGAAACTGATTCTTCGTTCGCTCGTTAGTCACGGTCGGTCGCCGACCTCGTTCGAGGAGCAAGCGGTCGACTGTGACCGCCGGTGGAGACCCCACCGGCGGCCCCAAACTGATTGCTGGCCAGTCGAGCAAAAAATTCCGGTGCAGTTGCCTCTGTTATGGCGCCGTTGCTGGATGGTGACGGTATCTGGCGTGTTCAGTGAAGTGCAAGCGGGCTCAACGCGCCCAAGCTCGCAACTTGCCGGGGCTCTTCTGATGATGATACGGGACCGCGCTGCGAGCCTTAACCTGGTAGAGGCGCTGGGCTTTTTGCCGATGGTGTCTCGCTGGAAGCACCGTGCTGTCGACCTGCGGCGCTTCCTGAAAACAGAAGCGCCCCTTCCCCCTGCTGCTCTCTGTGCTGACAAGTGGTTTCCCTGGGTTTCTTAGCCTGTTTTGCGTCAGCGAAATTGAACTGGATCGCTTCGCTAGGTTTCATACGTTATCGTCCGTCCGTTCAATTGCCTGCTCCATCCTTCGAGTGCGACTCGAAGTGATTGGTCGCTCTCGTCCAAGCGGCGGAGGCCCGACCGGCTATCCCTCACACCGGGAGGGATAGTCCAAAAATTTTAGCGGTTTGAGCCCATCATCTCAGTTACCAGCGGCCATGAAAGTGGCGATGGCCCCATTCGTGCGGCCACTTCGTACCTATGTACGCATACACCGGATCCTCGGCATGCACTCGTGGTGCTGCATAGGCCAGATATTCTTCTACCATCACTCGAGGAGGGACGACGACCGGCCTTCGAACTAATTGTCTCGGTTGGGGGCCGGCTCCGCTACGACGACACGAGGCGCGGCTCGGTACTCGTACGTGTGTGTCTCACGCTCGTAAGTTTGACCATCAGTGTAGGGAGCTGCCGGGAAATCGGAGGCCGCTGCCGGTGACCAAGAGCTAGAGAGGTCGTCGCAGATCGCTATACGGATGAACATTTTTCATTTCCTAGTTTGTTGTTTGTCGCCCTTTCCCAACAACGCGTGTATCCGTGTGTTAGGTGCATGAACGCGCCGAGCCAACCACATTCGTCACGGACCCGAGGCGCGAAGCGCCAACGCCGGCCGATTTAGATCGGCAGTTCCTGAGCAGGGGCGGTGCCGCAAGCGCTCGCCGGCCTTGCCGACATCAAAACAAGGTCGGGAACAATCGCCATTTTTCCCGTTCGAATCGCGAGAATCGGGAAGGAGGCTCTGGCATCAGAGGAGGCAGCTCTGAGAGGCGACATTCGACACTCGCGCGAGCTATCATTGCCAGTCCATTGCTTGGATTGTCACCGACCGCTGAGGATCATCATTTACCAAACAGTCTGGCTTAAAACACCGACTGCGTTTGCGTAAGCTACACGCGACGCAATCGGCTGACCTCTGACATGTGTGCAATCAATTCTCGACCCCTCAGGCCAGGCCCGATTCCACCTACCGGACACCCGCATAAGTTACGCCCGCCGGGTGTGGCCAGAGATCTTCTTATCGACCGCACCTTCATCATAGAATTTAAGAACTTGGAGTGATCGCGTCGACCCCGCCCCCAATTGTGGCGAACAGCAGATTGAGCTAATCAAGATATCAGAAGATCGATTGTCCATTCCTCTGACCTGCATCGCTTAAAACGCCGGCCATCTAATCTCGGTCCGAAAAACGCTTGCAGCTGCACTGTAGCCCGACGCCAACCAAGGCAGTACAATTTCCTTCTTGTAGCATCAGGAGCCCTGCTTTAGTGACTTTGCTGCTTCGAGATGTTTTTGCAGCGTGTCGATTTGGCCAGCAGCATACTCACCACCAGCATCTTTGTTCTTTGCCGCTTTCTTGTATTGAGCAATATCTTTTTGATGGTCTGAGATCATGTGTTTAGCGAACATTTTGTCGAACGAAGCTCCAGAGATTTTCGACATTTTGTCGAACTCCGCCTTTTGCTTGGCGCTCGGCTCGGATGGCGGGTTCACACCCATGCTTTTCGCGACATCCAAAGCCTTCTGATTGGCAGCGGAGTGGTCAGTGGATAGCATTTTGCCATAATTTTTGACGTCGTCGCTATGACCGTTCTTTTGCGCAAGGTCTCCCATGCTTACCTCCGCAAAATTGCCCTCGATCGCCT
>DATAIA010000364.1:0-3676 GCA_036262895.1 Xanthobacteraceae bacterium | reverse complement strand
GCGGCCTCATGGTTCGAGACAGCCGCTATCGCGGCTTCCTCACCATGAGGGGAGAGCTCGCCCTCATCCTGAGGAGCTTCGCGAAGCGAAGCGTCTCGAAGGATGTGGCCAGTCGCCCTCTCAATTTTGTTCAGCCAGCGGATGCAAATCGCGCACGAGGCTCTTGAGCCGTTCCGCCAGCACGTGGGTATAGATCTGCGTGGTGGAAATATCCGCGTGGCCGAGCAGCGTCTGAACCGAACGTAGGTCCGCGCCGTTTTGCAGGAGGTGGCTGGCGAAGGCGTGGCGCAAGACGTGCGGGCTGACCTGGTCGGAGCGCAACTCCGCGGCAACCGCAAGCGCCTTCAAATCGCGGGCAAAGTGCTGGCGCGTGAGATGTCCGCTTTCTCCGAATGAGGGAAAGAGCCAGCGCTCCTCGCTTTTGGCCCCGGTCTCTTTGCGCAGCGCAAGATAGTCGCGCATCGCCTGCTTGGCCGCCGTGTTGAGCGGCACCAGGCGCTCTTTGTCGCCCTTGCCGCGGACAATCAACATGTCTTCGCTGCGCCGTGCCGCCGAAACGGGAAGCGAGACTAGTTCCGAGACGCGCAGTCCCGTCGCGTAAAGCACTTCAAGCAGGCAGACGAGCCGCGCGGCGCGCAGGCGCTCGCCGGGGCTCTTGCCCATGATGATGCCGCGCTTTGCCGTCTCAAGCAGGCGATCGACGTCGCCGATTGTCAAAACCTTCGGCAAGCCCCGGCCGCGTTTGGGGCCTTCGATGATCGCGGCGGGATCGTCCTTGCGGTGTCTTTCCGCGTAGAGAAACCGGTAGAGCTGGCGAATGGCCGAGAGCCGCCGCGCAAGCGAGGCAACCGAGAACGCGCGTTTACCGAGCGCCGCAAGGTAGGCCCGTATGTCGTCGCTTGTTGCAGACGCAATGGTGCGGCTGTTGTCGGCAAGATGCGCGGAAAAATCGGTGAGGTCGCGCCGGTAGGCTTCAAGCGTGTTGCTGGCAGCGCCGCGCTCGGCGGCGAGCATGTCGAGAAACAGATCGATCAGACTGACGTCGGTTGATTTGGATGATCGAGCCATCGCAGGCCGCGGCATCAGCGAGGTTTGGCAAGCCGTTCCTGCGGGATCGTTACCGTCATCTCGCGAGGTTTCGGTTGCACGTAAGTGGCCAGCGTGAACACCACGCCGTAAGCAAGCCCGGCTAGAATTCCCAGAGCCATTAACAGGCGAAACAGGCTCGGCATGTCGCAAGCTCGCGAAATCGACAGCTCACCGCACCGCCGCAAGACGATCGGCGATTGTTTGAGTAACCATCATGTTCGCGGCGAACTGGCAAGGGCCTTGATGTCGGGTGTATAGAACCTGAGGCGACCCCTGAAGGATTCGATCGCTAACAGGATTCGATTATGGCCGATGCCGTCGCGCACAAGCCGAATGCCGCGCCGTCTCCGCGCGAGGCGCGCCTTGCCGCGGCGTTGGGGCTGCGCTCGATTGTCCTCGTCGGCATGATGGGGGCGGGCAAGTCTTCCGTCGGACGCCGGCTTGCGGCAAGGCTCGGCATTGCCTTCGTCGATGCCGATTGCGAAATCGAGTCTGCAGCCGCGATGACGATCCCCGAAATCTTTGCGGCGCATGGCGAGGCTTATTTTCGCGCCGGGGAGGTGAGGGTGATCGCCCGTCTCCTGGACGGCGGGCCGCAGGTTTTGGCGACCGGAGGCGGCGCCTTCATGAACGAGGACACGAGGCGCAAGATCCGCAGCACGGCGGTTTCGGTCTGGCTCAAGGCCGACCACGAGGTGCTGATGCGTCGCGTGAAGCGGCGGGCGGATCGGCCGCTGCTTAAAACCGCCGATCCGGCCGAGACGCTGCGCCGTTTGATGGCCGAACGCGAGCCGACCTACGCCGAGGCCGATGTCACGGTGCTTTCGCGCGATGTTTCGCACGACACCGTCGTCAACGACGTCATCGCCGCGCTTGAACCGATCGTGATAAAAACCGCGGAGGGTGATGCATGAACGATCCGGTACGTTCCGGTGAGCCGATCGTCGTCGATGTGGCGCTGGGCGAGCGGCGTTACGATATCGCCATCGGGCGTGGTCTGCTTGCCGGTCTGGGTGAGCGCATTGCCGCATTCCGGCCCGGTGCGACCGTGGCGATCGTCACCGATGAAACCGTTGCGAACCTTCATCTGGTGGCCGCTGAGGCAGCGCTCGCTGGTGCCGGCATTCGCAGCACAAAGGTTGTCGTGCCGGCGGGAGAAGCTTCGAAAAGCTGGCGTGTGTTTGAAAATGTGTGCGAGGCGCTGATCGCGGCACGGATCGAGCGCGCGGATCTTGTCCTTGCGCTGGGCGGCGGCGTTGTCGGCGACCTTGCCGGGTTTGCCGCGGCTGCGGTTCGCCGTGGACTTGATTTCGTGCAAGTTCCGACCACGCTGCTTGCGCAAGTTGATTCCTCTGTCGGCGGCAAGACCGGGATCAATTCGGCGCGCGGCAAAAATTTGATCGGCGCGTTCCATCAACCGATCCTCGTCGTTGCCGATACTGCCTTGCTTGACAGCCTGCCGGTCCGCACGTTCCGCGCGGGTTATGCCGAGGTTGCCAAGGTTGGGCTGATCGGAGACGCTGCTTTCTTCACGTGGCTGGAGGCGAACTGGCGCGATGTGTTTGAGGGTGGAGCCGCGCGCGAGCATGCAATTGCGACCAGCTGCCGGTTCAAGGCCGGCACCGTTGCGCGCGATGAGCGCGAAACCGGCGAGCGCGCCTTGCTCAATCTGGGGCACACGTTCGGCCATGCGCTTGAAGCGGCAGCGGGCTATTCCGATCGCCTGCTGCACGGTGAAGCGGTTGCGATTGGAATGGCGCTTGCGTTTAAATTTTCCGCGAAGCTCGGCTTGGCTTCGTCGGCTGATGCCGAACGTGTTGTCCGTCATCTGACGGCAGTGGGGTTGCCGACCCGCATTGGCGATGTTCCCGGCGATCTGCCCGGTCCCGATGGGCTTGTTGAATTGATGGCACAGGATAAAAAGGTGATCCGTGGCAAACTCACCTTCATTCTTGCCCGCGGTATCGGTCAAAGTTTCATAGCCAATGATGTCGATCCGGCGGCTGTGCGGACGTTCCTTGCGGAGATGTTGAGCGAGCGATGATTTCAGAAGACTGGTTCACGTTGCTGGCGATCCTGCTGTGTCTCGTGGTCTCGTTCTTCTTTTCGGGGAGCGAGACCGCTCTGACCGCATCATCCCGCGCGCGCATGTTGCGGCTGGAAAAAAACGGCAACAGCGGCGCGATCATCGTCAACAAATTGTTGTCGGCGCGTGAACGCCTGCTCGGCGCGCTGCTGTTCGGCAACAATGCGGTGAACATCGCCGCGTCTTCGCTCGCAACCGGTCTTTTACTTGCCTGGTTCGGCGATGTCGGCGTCGTCTACGCAACCGTTGTGATGACAATCCTGGTCGTTGTGTTTTCGGAAGTGCTGCCGAAGACCATTGCAATCAATGCGCCCGATCGCGTGTCGCTTCTGGTTGCGCGGCCGATGGCGATTGTCGTGCGTTTGCTTGGTCCGGTGCTGATGGGCATCGAGGCCCTGATCCGTTGGATCTTGTCCTTCGGCGGAATCCGAATTGGAGAGGACCAGCCGATCCTGTCAGCGCACGAGGAGCTGCGCGGTGCGGTCGATCTGCTGCACCGCG
>DATAIA010000363.1:0-3090 GCA_036262895.1 Xanthobacteraceae bacterium | reverse complement strand
CGCTCTCGCTTGAGCTTCATCCGCAGGTGCTGGGCGAAGAACTGGACGCTGAAGGCGCCGTGCCGGATACCTCAATTCTGTCGGCGACAATCGATCCCGACCCGGCAGTTCGCAATTCGCGCATTTTCTTTGGGCACAATGCAATCAGTCCCGCACTGGGTGCGATCGAGCCCTGGCAGTCTGGCGAAGAGCCGATCCTGATGCCCGAGCAAGGCTCTCGCGATAGCGAAATCAAACGCTCCGCTTTCGGCGATGGGAATGAGCCTGAAACGAAATCATTGTCGCTTGACGCAGGCGTGACGATTGCTGGGAAGGGCGAGGTCACGGGCGAAGGCCGCCGCCCGAAAAGCCCGGCGGAACGGCTGGAGCTCAATGCTGCGTCCCGCGCAAAAGCCGAAAAATGTCTGGCGAATGCGGTCTATTTCGAGGCGCGCGGCGAATCCGTGCGTGGGCAAGTCGCGGTCGCGCAAGTGGTGATGAACCGAGTGTTCTCCGGCTATTATCCGAGCGACGTTTGCGGCGTTGTTTATCAGAACGCGCATCGGCATCTCGCATGCCAATTCACATTCGCTTGCGACAGAATTCCTGATCGCATCACCGAACCGGACGCATGGCAGCGCGCCAATGCGATTGCGAATGCCGCACTTGATGGAAAGGTCTGGCTGAACAGCGTCGGCAAGGCGACCCATTATCATGCTTATTGGGTACGTCCCTGGTGGGTGCGCACCATGCATAAGCTCGATCGCATTGGGGTGCATACATTTTATCGGCCGCGCCGATGGGGTGACGGCGCCGATGCCCCGGTTTGGGGCAGCGCCCGCAGCACAGCCGAAACCACCGCAAAGCTTTGATTGAAGATGAAATAGGCAGCCGTAACGCTTGCTGATGCTGCCATTCTCGCGCTGCCGCCGCTCTCACGCCTTTCCGGCCTCGGTTGTTGCAATCCAAATACCGCCAAACACGGCAATGAGGCCGACAATCAGATTAGGTGTGATCGGTTCATTCACGAGCTGCGTGGCAACGAGCGCCGCTGCGATCGGATTGATCGTCATGGTATTGGCGACGCGAGTAGGGCTCGCGCGTTGCAGCGCCAACACCCAGAGAATAAACGCCAGTGCTCCGCCACCGACGCCAAGATAGATCCCGGCGATCCATTGCGAGAGACCAAACGAGCCGATAACCGCGGCGCGGCCGCTCAGCACACCTAAAAGAATGAGTATGAAAGCTCCGCTTCCCATCCCAACCGTGAGGAAGCCAAGCGCGCTCGAGCGCTGGATGAAGGGACGCGACCAAACATTATAAAACGCCATGCAAAAAACCGCGCAGGCCATGATGACTTCACCGCGCCAGGCGCCTGCCGGGGCGCTGGAAAGACCTGTAGCCAGCGCCGCGAACACACCGACCATAGCGATGCCGACTCCTGCCGATTTGCGGGCGGTTAGCGGTTCGATGCCAAGAACAGCACCAACGAGCATCGTCTGCAGCGGAAGTGTCGATAGCGCAATGCTGGCGCGCGCTGCCGTCGTGTATCCAATCGCGATATTATAAAGGACGAAGAACAGACCAAAGAAACAGGCGCCTAGTCCGGCGACACTCGGCCAATCGGCGCGTCGCGGCCACTGTGCCTTCAAAAGCACAGCCACAGGCAAAAGGCACAAGAAACCGATCCCCCATCTAAGAATGGCAAGTGTGATCGGATCGGCGTCGCCGACCAGATAGCGCGTCACAGCGGCAGCCGTTCCACCGAGAGAGCTCGAGATGATCGCGATCATCACTCCGGCTGTCTCGTTCATCCGGTTTTTTTCCTCAGTTGCTTTGCGGCAAGACGCAGTTACGAACCTGGGCAGATAAGGTTTCGATCACCGGTTCTTATTCAACATGGCTGCAAGTGAGCGTGATGAAAAGCGGCCGATTGCTTGCCCCCGGGCTTTACCACTGTCGGATATAAAGCAGGTCAGGGGCCGGTCGAATGCCTAAGGTGTACGCCTTTAAGTTTAACGCATGGCAGTTATGTCATTGATCAATAGGTTTTGTTTGGTCTGAGGCAGCCTGTCTGGTAGCGTCGGGACTCGGCCAACGCGGCTTAGCCTGGAGAGTACGCCATGATTGCAAATCCCGCTGCGATGTCATCGAAGCTCGGATGGCGGACGCCCGCGGTGATCGTTATTTGCGGATGTCTGATTGCTCTCATCGGTTTCGGTCCGCGGTCGGCTCTCGGCTTTTTTCTGACGCCTCTGTCCGCGGCCAATGGCTGGGGCCGGGATATCTTTGCTTTTGCGCTTGCCATCCAGAACCTGCTTTGGGGCGTGGGGCAGCCGTTTGCCGGTGCATTCGCCGATCGGTTCGGCACTATTCGTGTGCTTACCGTTGGCACGCTGCTTTACGCGATTGGGCTCGGTCTGATGGCGTACTCGACAACGCCGGGCATCCTCAACCTTTCGGCCGGGGTGTTGATCGGATTTGGTCTTTCAGGCTGCTCATTCAATATTGTTCTCGGTGCATTTGCGAAGCTTCTGCCTGAAAGCTGGCGCTCGCTGTCGTTTGGTTTCGGTACCGCGGCGGGCTCGTTCGGCCAGTTTCTGTTTTCCCCGCTCGCCGTGATGCTGATGGACAATTACGGCTGGCAATCCGCCCTTATGATATTTGCGGCGGTCCTGTTCCTGGTTCTGCCGCTCGCGCTTGCGCTTGCAACGCCAACCACCGCTTCATCGGCGGCGAGCGCGGCCCCCCAGCAGTCGCTTAAGCAAGCGCTGTCTGAAGCTTTCGAGCATCGCTCTTATGTGCTGCTTGTGCTCGGGTTCTTTACCTGCGGCTTTCAGATCGCGTTTATCACGGTCCATCTGCCTGCGTATCTGGTCGATCGCGGCCTTTCCATTGCTGTCGGTGGTTGGACGCTGGCGATCATCGGCATTTTCAACATCATTGGTTCGATGTCCGCGGGCTGGCTCAGCAATCGAATGCCGAAGCGCTATATCCTCTCGTTCATTTATTTCGTGCGTTCGCTGGCAACTGTCGTGTTCATTCTGCTGCCTGCTTCGTCGACGACCACATTGGTTTTCGGAGCCGTTACGGGGCTGATGTGGTTATCCA
>DATAIA010000362.1:0-7837 GCA_036262895.1 Xanthobacteraceae bacterium | reverse complement strand
CACGTTCACGCTGGAAAATTTCCGTCGTCTGGCGACAGATCCGGTTTTCATCGATCCGTTGATAACGACCGTTATCATTTCTGCAAGCGTCGCTTTCCTTTGTTGTGCGGTGGCCGCTCCGATGGGCTGGATCGTGGCACGCACGGACATGCCATTGCGGCGCACCATTCGCGTTTTGGTAACAGCATCATTTGTCACGCCGCCGTTTTTGGGCGCCATTGCCTGGGAACTGCTGGCTGCGCCAAACAGCGGGTTGATCAATCAGGTGTTCCGGTCGGTGACCGGTGCCGAAACCGACGAATATCTGCTGAACATCTATTCGCTGCCGGGACTGATCTTTGTTATTGCCTGTTACACGTTTCCCTATGTGTTTGTGCTGATTGCCAATGCGCTTGATCGTATTCCCGGCGATCTTGAAGATGCGTCTGCCATTCTCGGCGGCAAGACCTGGTACACCGCGCGCCGCATCACGATTCCATTGGCGCTGCCGGCGCTTCTTGCGGGCGCGCTTGTCGCGTTCCTGCAAGCGATGACGCTATTTGGTTCTCCGGCCATTCTGGCGCTGCCGGCCGGATTTCACACCATGACCACCAAGATCTGGAGCTTGTTCCAATATCCGCCGAAGCCCGAGCTTGCAGCCGCGGCCTCGCTGCCGCTGCTATTACTGACGATCTTGCTGTTGCGCGCCGAACATATGCTGCTCGGGCGACGCAGCTATTCGGTGGTTGGTGGTCGCCATGGGCAGCCGCGCATTGTGCAACTTGGAAAGCTGCGCTGGGTTGCCTTCGCCGCGTGCTTCCTGGTGCTGCTCAACCCCGTGTTCCTGCCCTACGGTGCGCTGTTCAATGCCGCGTTCTCCCGCGTCGCCACGCAGTTCCTATCGTTCAGCAATTTCACGCTGCATAACATCGAGTTCGTGTTCTTCGAACTCTCAACCACGCAGCTTGCGCTTAAGAATACCTTCCTGCTAAGCGCGCTCACGGCAACGATCGGTACGGTGCTGGCGCTCGTCATTGCCTATGTCACAGCCCGCAAAGCCGTGTATGGCCATCGCTTCCTTGGCTTTCTCGCAACCGCGCCGGTCGCGATTCCCGGCATCGTGCTCGGCGTGGGGTTGTTTCTCAGCTACACCCGTTGGCCGTTCATCCTTTATGGCACGTTGTGGATTCTGCTGATCGCCTTCGTCACCATCAGCCTGCCGGCGGCGTATCAGCAGATGCAGGCGGCGATACGCGTCGTTCATCCCGAACTTGAAGATGCAAGCCGGATTCTCGGGGCAACGCGCTTGCAGGCGCTTCGCCAGATCACAGCGCCATTGTTGCGCACCGGCGTGATCGCGACCTGGTGCTTTGTTTTCGTCGGTGTGATCAGAGAACTCTCTGCCGCGATCATGCTGTTCACCTCGGAAACCAAGGTGATTTCGGTTTTGATTTTCGATCTCAACGAGAGCGGCGATCTCGGCGCCATCGCGGTTCTTGGGCTCATCATGCTGTTGATCACGTTTACTGTGGTGATCCTGGTCAATCGAGTTCCCGGCCTCGGCAGCAACGTTCGTTTACGCAATAACTGACGGCATTCCCTCATGACCTCGCCTGTAACGGATCGTTCGGTCGCCGAGCATCTCGCTGACCGCATCACTGCGCTTTATTCAAAACCCCTGTCGCAACCTGTTCGCCGTAAATGTGAAGAGTTGCTGATTGACGTGATCGGCCTCTGCCTGACAGCCCGCAATACGGACTACATCGCAAGCGCGCTTGCGGGATGGGACGACGACGGCCCGTGCACTGCGATTGGACACGCGCGCGGTCTGAGCGCGTCAGGGGCTGCCTTCGTCAACGGAACGGCGGCGCACGGCGAAGATTTTGACGATACGTTCGAGGGCGGGCCGGTTCACGCAGGCGCGGTGATTGTTCCGGCGGTGCTTGCCGCCTGCGAGCGGCACAATGCCAATGGTCGCGATGCTCTGCTTGGGATTGCGGTTGGCACCGAAGCAATCTGTCGGCTGAGTGTCGTGATCCCGAAAGCGGTGCACAAGGCAGGGTTTCATCCGACGGCCGTTCTGGGCGCGATGGCGGCGGCTGCCGGCGTCAGCGCCGCGCTGCGCCTCGATCGGCGCCAGATTGTCGATGCCCTTGGCGTTGCCGGCAGCATGGCAGGCGGCATTATCGAATATCTGGCCGAGGGCGCCTGGACGAAGCGCCTGCATCCTGGGTGGGCCGCGCAATCAGGCATTCGCGCGGCACTCCTCGGCCGCGCGGGCTTCTTCGGTCCACGCACCGTCTTTGAAGGCGTGCACGGCCTGTTTAATGGTTTTGCTCACGCGAAGGATGGCAATTATCAGGCGCTTGTCGGCGATTTCGGCGAGCGCTGGGTGCTTGAGACATTGGCGTTCAAGCCGTTCCCCTGCGGAACCATGACCCATCCCTATATCGATTGCGCCAAGCGGCTTGCGGCACGCGGCATTCGCGCTGAAGATATCAAGGAACTCGTTTGCGAAGTTGCGGAAGGCACGGTCCATCGCTTATGGGAGCCGCTGGCCGACAAGAAGCGGCCGCCGAACGGCTATGCCGCGAAATTCAGCACGCCGTACTGTCTTGCGGTTGGATTTGTGCGCGGCGGTATCGGGCTCGATGCTTTCACCGAGGAGGCAGTGCGCGATCCGCGGGTGCTCGAAGTCGCCGCAAAGGTGCGCTTTGAAATCGATCCCAATAACCCGTATCCAAACAATTATACCGGCCACATCCGCGCGGTGCTGCGCGATGGCACAGTCATCGAGGAGCGCCAGCCGCATCTGCGCGGCGGTGGCCACGAACCGCTGACGCTGCAAGACATCGAAGAGAAATTTGCGCTCAACGCGCGTCATGGCGGCTGGAACGTGCAGCGGGCTGAAGCAGCACTCGAGCTTGCACGATCGCTTTACGATAACCCAATCGATCTTAAATCGCTGCGGGGATGACAAACATCATGATCGATACGAACAAAGAACTCGGCGGACGCGTCGCCATCGTTACAGGAGCCGGCCGAAACATCGGCCGCGCCATTGCGCTCCATCTGGCGGCCGGGGGTGCGGCAATCGTCGTCAATGCCCGCTCCAATAAGGAACAAGCGGAAGCGGTCGTAAAAGAGATTGAGGCTGCCGGCGGCCGCGCTGTTGCATTCATGGGTGATGTCACCGATGCCGCCGCCATGAATCGCATGGCGGCGCTTGCCGTCGAACGCTACGGCCGGATCGATTACCTCATCAACAATGCCGCCCTGCGCCGGGAAAAGTCATTCGCCGAAATGACGCTCGCGGAGTGGCGCGAGATTCTTGACGTTATTCTCGACGGCGCTTTCATCTGCGTGAAAGCATGTCTGCCGTATTTGCGCAAAAGCGGCGTCGGCGCCATCGTCAATATCGGTGGATTAAGCGCGCATACGGGCGCGAAGGATCGCGCGCATGTGGTGACCGCTAAAGCCGGGCTTGTCGGGTTCACCCGTGCGCTTGCGAATGACTTGGCGGATGACAACATCACCGCCAATTACGTTTCGCCGGGCCGGATCAACACGCCGCGCGTGAAGGAGCCGTCGCACCATCACACCCATAACACCATCAGCGGCAAGCTCGGCACGCCGGAGGATATCGCGACGACAACGCGCTTTTTGTGCGGCCCCGGCGCGCGCTACATCACCGGCCAGAGTATTCACGTCAACGGCGGTGCGTTTTTGGGGTGAAGCGCATTTTTAGTTTTAATGCTGGATTCCCGCTTGCGCGGGAATGAGCGGTAGTGAGGACCAGCCATTTTCTCTCCGCTCATCCCCGCGCAAGCGGGGATCCAGTCAACAAACAATCTACTTCTTCTCGTCGATCCGGCCGATCCGTTTGATGGCTTTGATCAGACGCTCAGCATCCTTGTCCCAGAATGCCTTGAACTCAGGGGCGTCCTTGTAGACGATTGGAGTCTCGAGCTTGTCCATGATCGTCCTGAATTCCGGATCGGCAGCGGCATCGGCGGCTGCGTCGCGCAGTGTCCTCATCACCGTTTCAGGGACGCCGATCGGCGCGAACAAGCCGGCCCAGATGTAGAATTCAACATCGCTGTAGCCGAGTTCCTTGAAAGTCGGAACGTTGGGCAGCGCTTTCAAGCGCTCATCGCCCCAGGTGGCAAGAGCGCGCAATCTGCCTTCGCGAATATGGGGGATGACTGGTCCCGGGCCCGACGCCAGCGCCTGCACATGGTTGCCAAGTAATGCTGTCAGAGCAGGCCCGCCACCGGTATAGGGCACGTGGAGCATTTCGATGCTGGCGGCGTGCGTGAACATCGCCATCGCCAAATGCAGAGTGCCGTAAACACCAGACGAACTGTAGCTGATCGCACCAGGCCGTTTCTTGGCGTCTTCAATCAGATCCTTGACGCTTTTCCATGGACTATCAGCGGCAACCACCAGCACGGTCGGATCGGCGGCAAACAAGGCAACAGGCGCCAATTGATTGAGCTGGTAAGCCGGTGGGCGGTCGAACAGCTTGTCGGCTTCGGGAATAACCGAGATGCTGGAAAGCGACATGAGCAGCGTATAGCCGTCGGGGGTCGACTTCGCCACGACCGAGGTGCCGAGCGCGCCGCCCGCTCCGCCTCGATTAAGCACGATGACCGGCTGCTTGAAATTGCGCTCCATCACGGCCGCAATCGGCCGCGCCGTCTGATCGGCCACTCCGCCCGGAGGGAATGGAACTAAAATAGTCACCGTGCGCTCAGGGAATGCATCCGCACGGGCCGCCTCGAGACAGACGGTCGAAATAGAGATAACCGCCGCCAACACGGCACTAAGGACAGCGCTGAGCGTCAGCGCGCCAATCGGTTTGCGCATTTGGCTTCTCCCCATAACGAGCGGTTGCGGCCGCCCGTATTTTTTTCGTTTTCAGGCTGCGACCATAGCCGAATTCGGACGGAGGTCCATCGCAGGCAGGAACAGCAACATGTTTTATGAGCGGGTTAATCGTTAACCCAGAGAAATGATGGAATTGGACCAGCCTTCCGGATTATGATGCGACAAATTGAGGAGAAAAGAATGTCGCTAGCGCGCCGACTAGGCCTTCTGTTTGCATTGGTTCTGTCTGCTGCTCAACCTGCCTCGGCTGACGATTATCCGAGCCGACCTATTCGCATCATCGTGCCGTTTGCGGCCGGCGGCCCCGCCGATCTCTATGCGCGCTATGTCGGCCAATATCTTTCCGAGGCACTGAAACAGCCCGTCATCGTCGAAGATCGCCCTGGTGCAGGTTCAATCATCGGCACCGATGCCGCGGCAAAAGCTGCGCCCGATGGCTACACGCTACTGATGATGTCGAACACGCACACCGCCAACGAGTCGCTGTTCTCCAGCAAGCCGTTCGATCTGATGCGCGATTTCGTGGCCGTTGCGCCGATCAATTATTCCGATCTCGTGATGGTCGTGCATCCTTCGGTGCCGGCAAAGGATCTCAAAGAGTTCATTGCGCTCGCCAAGAGTAAGCCGGGCAGTTTGAACTACGCATCTTCAGGGCCGGGGACGCCCTATCACATGGCAGGCGAGCTTTTTAAAACGATGTCGGGGACCGATATTGTTCACGTGCCGTATAAAGGCAGCGCCGGTGCTCGTAACGATGTCATCGGCGGCCAGGTGCATATGATGCTTGATGCCATCACCACAATGGCGCCCAACATCAAAGCCGGGCAGGTGAGAGCCTTGGGAACCACCGGCAGCAAGCGCTCGTCGGTTCTGCCCGATGTTCCAACGATTTCGGAAGCAGGCGTCAAAGATTATGACGCCACCATCTGGCTCGGCATCATGGCTCCGAAAGGAACGCCCAAGCCGATTGTCGATCGCCTCAATACGGAGATCAACAAAGTGATCTCTCGGCCCGACGTAAAAGAGTTCTGGGCGAAGCAGGGCGCAGAGCCGATGGTCATGAGCACGGCGGAGTTTGAAGCCTTTTTGCGGCGCGACATCAAAAAGTGGGCCGAGGTCGTCAGAATTTCCGGCGCAACCGTCAATTAGAATTCCGCAATTGGAATTTTGCATCCTGCGGCCTCATGGTTCGAGACGGGATGCTGCGCAAGTCAGATTTACCTGACTTGCGTAAATCTTGACGTCGATCTCGGGTAAACCCGAGATCGATGCATCGCTTCTCACCATGAGGAGATAAGTTCTCCATGGCGGCAGCTAATCGTAAGTAATGATCAGGTCGGACGCAGGTTCCGGCAACCGTCAGATTTGACGGGGCCGTGGATGTGCTCATGCGCGCAAAGAAGTTGAGGCCTCTTCACTATTGATTTGATGCCTCGAATTCAACATGCTGCTTTGCATGACGACGATAATCCAAACATTGTTATTGTTGCTTGCGGTCATGGTTGTCGTCGCGATTGCGGCGCGACGGCTCAATACGGCGCCATCGATCCTTCTCGTCATTGCAGGGGTGGTGCTTGCCCTGATCCCGGGCCTGCCGGCGATCGAACTGGCGCCGGAACTTGTTCTGCTGGGTATCCTGCCGCCGCTGATTTATTCAGCCGGTGTCGCCATGAGCTGGCGCGAATTCCGCTTCAATCTCCGCCCGATTGTCTTGTTGGCGTTTGGCTGCGTCATCTTCACAACCTGTGCCGTTGCCGCGGCAACGCACCTTCTGCTTGGGCTTCCGCTTGCTGCTGCTTTTGTATTGGGGGCAATTGTCGCGCCGCCTGACGTCGTTGCGCCGCTTGCCATTGCGCGCCGGCTCGGGCTGCCACGCCGGCTTGTGGTGGTGCTCGAAGGCGAAGGCCTTGCGAATGATGCCACCGCGCTGATCCTGTATCGATTTGCCGTTGCCGCGGTCAGCACCGGCATCTTTGCTTTCGACAAGGCTGCCGAAACCTTTCTGCTGATCGTCATCGGCGAAATCGTCTATGGGGTCGGCATCGGCTGGGTCAGCCTGCGATTGCGTCAATGGGCGCGGGATCCTCGTGTCGAAATCACGCTGTCGCTGATGACGCCCTATGCGGCGTTCTGGGTGCCCGAACATGTCGGCGGATCGGGCGTGCTTGCAACGATTGCCGCCGGATTGTTCGTGAGTTGGAACGGGCCGCGGCTTATCCCTGCGGCAACCCGACTCCAGGGAATTTTCTTCTGGGACCTCCTCATCCATTTGCTTGAAGGCATCGTGTTTCTAATCACTGGTCTGCAAGCGCGCACGCTGCTTGATCGCGCGGACCCCTCCTCGTTGCGTAATCTTGTTCTTGCAGTTTTACTCACCACTGCCGTCGTGATCGTTGCCCGTTTTGTCTGGGTGTTTCCGGCGGTCTATTTGCCACGCTGGCTCAGCCCTTCTCTTGCGCGCAGAGATCCGTCGCCGACATGGCAGTCGGTTTTCATCCTTGCGTTTGTGGGGGTGCGAGGGGTTGTTTCGCTTGCAGCGGCGCTTGCCATTCCATTGATGACGGCTGCCGGAGCGGCATTTCCTTATCGCGACCCGATTCTCGTCATTACGTTCGGCGTCATCATTTTGACTCTGGTGGGACAAGGATTGATGTTGCCGCCTGTCGTCCGTGCCCTGGGTTTGACGCGTGCGAGTGCCGAAGAGCGCCGCCGCGAGAACGAAGCCGAGCTTGCCGCGCGCTCCGAAGCGCTGAAAGTTGCTCAAAATCGACTTGATGAACTTGCAGCGGATGGAAGCATTCAGCAGGAGGTGCTGGCGACTTTGCGGGCACGGCACGATTATCGCTTCGGTCGTCTGCCCGGAAACAGCGGTGAGGGAATCGAGAACGTCCTTGCTGCCGCCGAATTGCGCTCAAAATTGATCGCTGCGGAACGCGAGTTCATTTATGAGCTTTTGCGCGAGGGCCGG
>DATAIA010000361.1:0-1545 GCA_036262895.1 Xanthobacteraceae bacterium | reverse complement strand
TCATTGTGTTTGTGAGCGGTGTGCTCGGGTTCTGGCAGGAACGCGGGGCAGCCAATGCTGTACAGAAACTGTTAGCGACCGTCCAGACAAAAACACAAGTAATGCGCGAAGGATCTGCAGTAGATATTCCCGCCGCGCAGGTGGTGAGACGGGACTTCATTCTGTTACGCACCGGGGATGTCATCACCGGCGATAGCCGCCTTTTGGAATCCAAAGATCTGTTCGTCGACGAAGCATGTCTGACCGGGGAAACGTTTCCTGTGGAGAAAGTAATCGGGGTCTTGCCGGTTGAGACGTCGCTCAGTGCCAAAACAAACATGCTCTTTATGGGCACCCATGTCGTAAGCGGTACGGCAAAAGCGGTCGTCGTATTGACCGGCATTCGTGCCCATTCTGGCAGTTGTTGTGGCGTTGTATGTATTGGGCGCTGAGCTTACAAAAGCCTGGTTCTATAAGAGAGAAAACAAGCATGCTCATCGAGTGCGTTTGGGGTTATTGAGTCAAGGAGGATAAGAGTGAAGCAAGCAGGCGGAATGGGGGAAGGCAGAAATTGGAAGATTCGCCGGAAACCAAACATCACGACAATAATGATGCAACTTTAAACTCCTGTCGCCGGCGCATCGAGACAAAAACGGCAGACAAAATGGTGAAGTATCTTCGTGCGATCGAGGTGGTGTATAGACGCCGGAGCGGAACAAAAGCAACGAACTGTGCATTCATAGATCAATTCAGGACAATCGAAAGAATATGAGCAAACACACCAGAGCCAGCAACCCCTTGTATAGCTTATTCCCCACGGATATCGACGGATTCGATTCCCTGGCCGAGCTGGCACTGGATATGCGCTCGTCGTGGAATCATGGCGCCGACGACGTGTGGCGGCAGCTCGAGCCCGAGCTCTGGGATCGAACTCAGAACCCCTGGGTCGTCTTGCAGACGGTTTCGCGGGCGAAACTTCAGCGTGTGTTAGCCGACCCCGCTTTTCGTAAAACCGTCGGCGGCCTGGTGCAAGCCAGACGGGATGCGGCGGAGGCGCCCGCGTGGTTTCAGCAAACGTATCCGCAATCCCGGTTGGCCTGTGTTGCGTATTTCAGTATGGAATTCATGGTGAGCGAAGCGTTGCCCATCTATTCGGGCGGCCTTGGCAACGTGGCCGGCGATCAACTCAAGGCCTCCAGCGATCTCGGAGTGCCGGTGGTCGGCGTAGGACTGCTCTACCAGCAAGGCTATTTTCGTCAGGTGATCGACAAGGACGGCGCGCAAGAGGCCCTTTTCCCATATAACGACCCGGGGCAGTTGCCGATCACGCCGCTGCGCCACCCAAACGGAGAGTGGTTGCGGCTGGAGATCGCATTGCCCGGTTACTCGGTCTGGCTACGCGCCTGGCAGGTCCAGGTTGGCAGAGTGAAACTGTACCTCCTGGACAGCAATGACGCGGCGAACGATCCCGCTCATCGAGGCATTACGAGCGAGCTGTATGGAGGCGGCCCAGAATTGCGGCTCAAGCAAGAAATGCTCCTTGGGATCGGGGGGTGGCGGCTGCTC
>DATAIA010000360.1:0-1657 GCA_036262895.1 Xanthobacteraceae bacterium | reverse complement strand
TCATCCTGCCCGCGATGTTCTTCCTCCCCATCGTTCGCGTGGACGACGCCCGTGAGTAATGTCCGCTTTTCACCCATTTCGGACTTTGTCGGATTAGGTCTGCTTCCGACCCAAAGCGGACATTAGACCATCGCAGAGTCTGTTCTGCGCCTCGCTCCAATCGCAGCGAGTCCAAAGAACAAAATCCCTCCGACGCTCAACGCCAACAACGTGAGCCAAGCATTGGCATTCGCTTGCGTCATTCCCCACAGGCAAATCAAAATGCCTGCTCCTCCGCTTACCCAGTGTAAGAACTTTATGGTCGGCCGCTCCGGCGCAAACGGGAGGGCTGCGATCGTTATTGGGTACAGTATCAAGCGGGCAAGCGAGGCAACCACAACTAGCTCGGTGAATGTGCCGCTGATGGCTAGAAGTGCGACCGCGGCCCCAAAAAAGAGGATGGAGTTTGCCGGACTTTTGAGGTTGGCTCTGACAACGCCGAACCAAACCGGCAAATCGCCACGAGCACCCATAGCGTAGGTCACTCGCGGAGTAGAGGCGGCGCCCCCGAGCAGGTTGCCGAGCAACGAGCAGATCGCCGCTAGTGTGAGAGCGACGGCCCCAAGCTTTCCCGCCACCAGGGTTCCAAGGTCAAGCATCGGCGTCTTCGATGCTGATGCGGCCTCATGGAACGCGGCCACGTACCCCAGCTGGACGACGAAATAGAGAATGGCAGTCGCAAGAATCGTTAGCCCTACAGCCCTCGGCAAAGTTGAACTCGGTTCCTTCGTTTCGCCTGTCGGGATGACCGCGTTCTCGAAACCGCAATAGGCGTAGAAGATAACTAGGAACCCGGCCTCAACGGAGGTTGCTTGATGAGCGAAAGTCGGGGCCGGAGGCGGCCAAAAGAGCGCTAGAGCCACGACGGCGACCGCCACCAAGGGCAACGCCTTCAAGAGCGTGAAGCCGCTGAGAAATGCCAATGCCCGTTTCATGCCAAATAGGTTGACCACGATTAGAACAGTCCAAGCAGACAGCATGATGGCGATGCGCCCCAGGCCTCCGCCAGTGCCCCACCAGCCAGTCGCATAGTCCGCGAGGACGTTTAGATTTGCGGCCATCGACGCAGATTTCGCGACGTAATAGATCCAGCCCAGCTCAAAACCTGCCAGACGCCCAAATACGAGCCCATATGTTGCGGGGCCACCGCTCTCGGTGAAGGCGGCTGCGCTACGGGTAAATGGAATTATCACCAGGAGCGCCGCGACGGCGACAATTAGGAATAACCACGGCGAAAACGTTCCCCAATCAACGAGCAAGATGGCCGGCAATGCGAAGATCGCCGCGCCGACTACACCGTTGAAGGAAAGGAGAGCGGCACCTCCCACCGTGATCGTCCGTTCCAACGATGAGCGTTCGGATCGGTCCAAGGCGAGCCCCCTGCCGTCAAGCTGTCTTGTTATACCAAAGGTTCTGGACGCAGTGGAATGTCCGCTTTTCACCCAAAGCAGACATAACGAGAAACCGCTGTCCTACAGGGCGTCAGTTGTGTCGAAGCTGGCGAATGGAATATCGGCAAGCTGATCGCATCCGAAGGGACGGCTGGACGCCGGAGCGCCAGTTGCGCTTACTCGATGCGCTTGTCGCCACCCGCAGCGTCGCCCGCGCCGCCGCGTGC